>JAITLF010000228.1 GCA_031278025.1 Treponema sp. | reverse complement strand
GGGGGTAGCGGAGAAGCGTTTTTGCCGTAAGTATGCCGAGGGCAAAAACCTTCGGAGCGCAGGGGGGCCGGACAGGGATTGCGGCCGCCTGCCGTTACCTGTACGGTAACAGGCCCCCCTCCTGCGTAATATTCAAAAAAAACCGTTTTCTTTTGAAATTTTTCGGAAACCCCCTTGCGACACAATACGTAGTATGATATTATCTTCAAAATTGAAAAAGACCACTATATAATCGGCCCAATATACCGATGTATAATGTAACAGGTTACCATTTTAGTAGTGGTGTATCCCGGTGATCCGGCCCGCGGCAACCGGTAGTTCGAAAAAGGTGTCAGTCACCTTTTTTCATAGTAAGGTTAAGAAGGTGCGTTGTCCCCATTGCGGTAATTTTGACGACAAGGTGATCGATTCCCGGACTCTGGCCAACGGCGACGCTATCAGACGGAGGCGGGAGTGTAACGGCTGCGGTTTCCGGTTTACGAGCTACGAGCGTATTGAGGAAAAGCAGTTCATGGTGATCAAACGGGACGGCCGCAGGGAGCCGTTTGATCGGGCCAAGATTGAGCGGGGGGTTCAGCGGGCGCTGGAAAAGCGGCCTGTTTCCCAGATGAGCATAGAAAACCTGCTCAACGAGGTGGAAGACGCCTCGGCGATTCAGGGCAAGGGAAACCACGAGATCGGCGCTTCGGTAATCGGGGATCTGGTGCTGGAAAAGCTCGCGGCGCTCGATCAGGTGGCGTATATACGCTTCGCCTCGATTTACCGGCATTTTGAGAACCTTGAGGAATTTATGCGCGAAATTAAAAAACTGGGGAGGAAACTTCGTTGATCAGAAATGTGGTAAAGCGTTCCGGGGAAATAGAACGCTACGACCGGGAGAAGATATACAACGCGGTGGGCAAGGCGTTCGGCGCGGCCGTTCCGGGTATCGCGGAAGATGAACTGCGGGCCAAAACGGAGAGGATCGCCGGCCGGGTGGAGGAAATGATCGGCGAGCTTATGACGGTACGCCACCCGAATTCGATCCCCGCCATAGAGGAGATTCAGGATCTGGTGGAAAACGCCCTAATCGAGGCCAAGGAAACCGCCACCGCCAAGGCGTATATTCTCTACCGGGCCAGGCACGAGGCGATACGGGACGCGAAAAAGCTCATGCTTAACATTGATTCTACCATGAACGGCTACCTTAAACAGTCCGACTGGCGGGTCAACGAAAACGCCAATGTCAACTATTCGCTGGGAGGGCTTATCCTTCACAATTCGGGAAGCATTACCGCCAACTACTGGCTCAAGAATGTCTATACCCCGGAAATTGCCCGCGCGCACCGCGAGGCGGATTTTCATATCCACGACCTTTCCATGTTTTCCGGCTACTGCGCGGGCTGGTCCCTGCGGCAGCTTATCACCGAAGGTTTGGGCGGGGTGCCGGACAAGATAACCAGCAAGCCCGCGCGGCACCTTTCCACGCTGATGCAGCAGGCGGTAAATTTTTTGGGCTGCCTGCAAAACGAGTGGGCCGGGGCCCAGGCGTTTAGTTCCTTTGATACGTACGTTGCCCCCTTTGTAAAGGCGGATAAGCTGAGCGACAGGGAAACAAAGCAGTGCCTGCAGAGTTTTGTGTTCGGGGTCAATACCCCCAGCCGCTGGGGAAGCCAGGCGCCGTTTACCAACATCACCCTGGACTGGACGGTTCCGGCGGACCTGGCGGACAAGAAGGCCGTCATCGGCGGGAGGGAAGCGGACTTTAACTACGGGGACTGCAAAGACGAAATGGACCGGGTAAACCGGCTCTTTATCGAACTTATGCTCGAAGGGGACGCGGACGGCCGGGGATTCCAGTACCCGATTCCCACCTACAATATTACCGCCGATTTTGACTGGGAAAGCGAGAATGCCCGCCTGCTCTTTGAGATGACCTCCCGTTACGGGACTCCCTACTTTCAGAATTTCGTCAACTCCGACCTGGACCCCTCCGACGTGCGTTCAATGTGCTGCCGTCTCCGGCTTGACAAGCGGGAACTGCGGAAGCGCGGCGGCGGGCTTTTCGGTTCGGATGAGCTTACCGGATCGCTGGGGGTAGTAACCATCAACCTTCCCCGGATTGGGTATCTTGCCAAAAACGAACGGGATTTCTACGGACGGCTGACGGGCCTTATGGAACTTGCCCGCGACAGCCTTGTCGTCAAGCGAAAAATGGTGGGCAATCTGCTGGAAACGGGGCTTTTCCCCTACACCAAACGCTACCTTTCAACGCTGGACAATCACTTTAATACCATAGGCATTGTGGGGATGAACGAATGTCTCCTGAACTTCCTGGGAAAAGGGACGATTATTTCTACCGAAAAGGGCCGCGCCTTTGCCCTGGAGGTACTCCGCTTTATGCGGAACAAACTTGCGGATTTTCAGGAGGAAACCGGCGAACTTTTCAACCTTGAGGCTACCCCGGCGGAATCCACCTCCTACCGCCTCGCAAAGCATGACCGGGAAAAGTACCCGGACATTATAAGCGCCGGAGCCGCCGAGCCGTATTACACCAATTCCACCCAGCTTCCGGTTACGCAGACCGAGGATATTTTCGACGCGCTTGATTTACAGGAAGAACTGCAGGCGGCCTATACCGGCGGTACGGTATTTCACTGTTTTCTGGGGGAGGCGGTTGAGGACTGGCGCGCCTGCCGGGATCTGGTTAAGGCAATTGCCTGTAATTACCGCATTCCCTACTACACGATCTCCCCTACGTTCTCGGTGTGCCCGATACACGGGTACCTTAAAGGCGAACACTTTCACTGTCCCAGGTGCAGGGAGGAAAAAGAAAGGGAAATTAAGGGGCGGATCGCCGCGCTTCAAAAAGAACGGGAAGAAGTTCTGGCCGGCCGTTAAACGGATTCCGGTTATAAAAATTCGGGCGCGTCCGGCGAAAACACTTTCGGTGTTCAGCGCCCGGCCGGGTTATCCGGAGAACCTCCGGAAGTCCGGCGGTAAAATCGCCGTATCGGTTATAAACAAAATTTTGAGTCCGTTCCAACCGGATGGCTTGAAGTAAAAATTAACGAAAGGAGCATTACAATGAGAAGCCTTGAGGACATTGACAGAGATTTGGCCGCGGCGGGGGAGGCCCTTTCCCGCGCGCAGGGAACGCCCGCGGAGGTTTACAGCCGTATCGTCGGTTATTACCGCTCGGTGCGGAACTGGAACAGGGGAAAACGGGAAGAATACGATGAACGCAAACTGTTTTGTGTGCCGAACGATTCCGAAGTGCGGACCAAACCAAAAGCCGCGGACAAACACGCCGCGGTATCCGTCACGGATGCGGCGGCTTTCACCGCCGCGCCGGAATCCGCCGTTTCCCGCTATGCCGGCGGGGAAGAACGCGAGGAAAGGCTCCTCCTCTTCGTGCGTCCCGCCTGTCCTTCCTGCCCCGGCGCAAAAGCCGCGGCGGGAAAACTGGGTATCCCGGTAGACCTGGTAAACGCCGACACCGCCGACGGCATGGCGGAAGCGGTTAAGCGCCAGGTCTTTTCTACCCCCACCGCGATACTACTTGCCCATGACGGAAGGGAACTGGGCAGGGCGCAGGATGCCGGAAGCATCGGTAGGCTGGCCGCGGTTTAAAAGCGGCGCCGGGGTTTTTCTGAGAAAAACCACCCTGATCGATTATCCGGGAAAGCTGGCCTCCGCGCTGTTTTTTCCGGGTTGCGGCCTCCGCTGCCCCTGGTGTCAGAACCGGGAACTTGTCCTGGGTACGGACGCCGCGCTTACCCCGCTTGAAGAAGCCCTGTCCCACCTTGAAAAACGGCGCCTTGTTTTGGGCGGCGTTGTCCTGAGCGGCGGGGAACCCACCGGCTTTGCGGAACTTCCCGCGCTTGTCGAGACAATCAAGGGGATGGGACTATCGGTAAAACTGGACACTAACGGCATGAACCCCCGTTCCCTTGAAAGGCTCTTTTCCCGCGCGGAGACCCGGCCCGATTACATTGCCCTGGATCTGAAACTGCCGCCCGGGCGCTACGCCGCCCTTTTGCCGCGGGGAAAAAGCGGCTTTGACCCCGCCGCGGCCCTGGAACAAAGCGCCCTCCTTGTCCGTGAATCCGGGATCGCCCACGAGTACCGCACCCTGGCCCTGCCCGGTGATTATTTGAAGGCCGAAGAATTGGACGCCCTTGCCCCGCTGACGGACGACGGCCCCTGGTATTTCAGAAGCTTTATACCCGGAAACTGTCTGGACCCCGCATGGAACGATTTCCCCACGCCGGGCGCGGAAAAGGCCGCGCTTCTCGCCGAAAAGGCCCACGCCCTGGGCAAGCGGGGCATTTCCCCGTAAATGGCGGCCGGGCAATTCTCGGTTTAGACAAACAACGGAAGAGAATTAACCACGAACGACACCTCTTCTATCGGCGCTTCTCTTCATAGATAAAATTATCAAAAGAAATATCAATATCATCTTTTACAAGTTTTTTCAATTTTTCCAATTCCACCGCAATATATTCATCTTTATCTATAAGACGGCATTCTTGAGGTAACATAAGTTGATAAACTTTAACCTTAAGGGATATTGCTATTTTTTCAAGTGTTTTGTCGCTTACCCATGTCCGGCATCCTTCAATGCCATTTACCATTTGTGAAGATATATCGGCCAATTCCGCCAAACGCTCTTGAGAAATTTTAAGTACAGATCTCCTTCTTTTGATATTGGAAGCCAAAATTTGCCTAATGTTCTCCAATTATTTTCAGCCTCTCAGTTTATACTATTGTATTGATAGATATTGACAACTTGATAATACAATGGTATTTATAATGATATTTAGGTAAAATACCTAATGATACAATTGTATTAACATCATTGGGTTAAAATATCCCATTATGTGTCATTATGATACACAGCGGGATATTACCGTAGATATTTTTGGTTTAAAAACTTATCCCGGAGGATAGACTTATGGATTATAATTTACCGATGATTCTCGCTGAAAAAATGTATAAAATGCTACCTGCCGCCGTAATTGAAAAACTGCAGCCGAAAATCATGTCCATTGTATCGCGAAAACTACACACGGTTGGACATGGCATTAATTATGTGGATATAAATGTTGTAGATCATTGTAACTTAAAATGTAAATATTGCGCTAACTTCTGTCCCTTGGCTCATGAAAAATACCTTGATGTTGAAGAATTTGATAAGGATTGTAATCGATTATCGTCTTTGTCAAGCGGAAAAATCAAGACAATCCGACTCTTGGGCGGCGAACCTTTGCTGCATCACCGCTTAATTGAAATCATGGCTGTTACCCGTAAACATTTTCCTTTATCCGGAATAGACCTCGTAACAAACGGCCTTTTATTACTCAGGATGCCAAGGGCATTTTGGACGCAGTGCAAAGTGTGTGACATTAAAGTGGCAATCAGCCATTATCCAATTGAATTAAATTATGCGAAAATAAAATCCATCGCGAAAGAATACGGCGTAAAAACAATATACGGAAAAAAGCCGAGAGGGATGTATAAATGGATACTTGATATAAACGGCGGCCAGGATATTAAAGAAAGCCACGCTTATTGCTTTAGGGCCAATCAGTGTACAGTGTTACAGGAAGGGAAGATATACGCCTGTTCATTGCCGCCATGGATCAATTACTTCAATGAGTATTTTGGAAAAGATTTAAAAATAAACGAAGGAGATTATATAGACATCTACAAAGTAAAAAAATTTGAAGATATATTACGATTTTTGGGTAAGCCGATACCGTTTTGTAAATATTGTAATACCAAGAAAATGGTATACAGCAACAGGTGGGAAATATCAAAAAAGGAAATAATAGAATGGACTTAGATCCGCGTGTCCGCCTATAGCGGCCCGCTCCGGCCTCCTCACCCCGCCAATCCCTTGCGCGGCACTTGAATTAGTCCGGCTTATGCGTTTGAATAGGGGCATGACCGCCGAAGAAAAGACCGCCGCGGCACGGTTTCTCGACTTAGCCGCCGACTACCTGTTTGACGGGTACCGCCGCCCCCATGCCTATGCCGGCTTTGAAGACGACGCGGTATCCCGAACAGCTGTGAAAACGGCCGCGCCTCTTACCGGAAACGGTCCGGAATATGGCGGCGCGGCGATCCCGGTCGCGGGAGAACCGGTTTCCCCTTACGGGGCGAATTCCGGGGAGTCAATTTCCCCGTTTGGGGAAGTTGATTCCCCGGAAAAAGTGGCGGAAGAAGTACGCCGTTGCGAAGCATGCAGGCTCTGCGAGGGACGTACCCAGGGCGTGCCCGGCGAGGGGGCAGGCAAACCCCTTGTACTGGTGGTCGGAGAGGCCCCGGGCGCGGACGAAGACGCCACCGGGCGGCCTTTTGTGGGGAGGGCCGGGCAGCTTCTCGACAAAATGCTTGCCAGCATCGGCCTTTCCCGTCAGAAGAACTGTTTCATCGCCAATATCGTAAAGTGCCGGCCGCCCCAGAACCGGGATCCTATGCCGGACGAAATTGTCTTCTGCGGCCGTTTTCTCAAGCGGCAGATCGCGCTCCTCAAACCAAAGATCATATTCTGCGCCGGGCGAATCTCCGCGCAAACCATGCTCCGCACGACTACCGGCATCGGAAAGCTGCGGGGACATTTCGAGGTGTACCGGACGGATGATACCTTCGGTGAATTGGACGGCCTTTCCCCCGACGATCCGGGCTGCGCTATACCGCTCCTGGCTACCTATCACCCAAGCGCCCTGCTCAGGGACGAAAGCTACAAACGCCCCGCGTGGGAAGACCTGAAAACGCTGCGGGCAAGACTCGCCGAACTGGACGATGATTACGCGCGGGAAACCTCGGGACAGCAGTGACCATGTCCGCCATGCCCTTCCTTGACATTGTCTTCGATCTGCCGCTCAAAGACACCTTTAGTTACCGCGGGGATGAAAAAGGCGAAGCCGCCGTGGGGAAACGGGTCATGGTTCCCTTCGGAAGGCGCGAAAGCCTTGGCTATGTCGTTGCCGAAAGGGATGCGCCACCCGAAGGCATCGGCGAAGGGGCAATCAAAACGGTGCGCCGGGTCGTGGATAAGGAACCCATATTCGACGGCGATAACATCGCCCTGGCGCGGTGGATCGCCGGGTACTACTTCTGCGGGTTCGGGGAAGCCCTGGCCGCGATGATCCCCTCGGGCCGGCGTTCCGGCGCGCCTTCCGGCATAACAGGCGATTCCGGGGAAATAGCGGCAAGCGGCCTTGTCCTTTCCGCTGAACAGCGCCGCGCGCTTGAGGCGATAATAACCCCTCCAATCGCCGCCCCGCAGGCCCCGACCGACAAAAGCGGCAACAGAAACCGCCTGTTCTACCTCTACGGCATTACCGGTTCGGGCAAGACGGAAGTATTCCTGCAGGCGGCGGAATTTATGCTCAGGGCCGGAAAGTCGGTCATCTACCTGGTACCGGAAATTTCCCTTACCCACCAGACCGCGGAAACCATCAGGAAACGTTTCGGCCCGCTGGCAGCCGCCATCCATTCGGGGATGACCGGAAGCGCGCGGCTTGCCGAATGGAACCGCATACGCCGGGGAGACGCGCGGATCGTGATAGGCCCGAGGAGCGCGGTCTTCGCGCCGGTACGGCAGCTTGCCCTCATCATCATCGATGAGGAACAGGACGGTTCCTACAAGTCCGGCAATACACCGCGCTACCACGCCCGGCAGGTGGCTATGCGCCGTTGCGCCGATTCGGGCGCCTCTCTTGTGATGGGATCCGCCACCCCTTCGGCCGAAGCCTGGAAACTTATCGCGGACGGCGGTATCACCCGGCTGGACCTTTCCCGGCGGCTTTCGGGCGGCAGCCCTCCCCAGGTCAGGGCGGTAAGCCTGGAACACACCGAAGGCTGCCTGACAAACGAGTTAAAAGAAGAAATACGCAAAACCGCGCTTCTGGGAAGGCAGACCATCCTGTTCCTCAACCGCCGGGGCTTCGCCTATTTTTACCGCTGCAAAAACTGCGGCTGCGAACTTAAATGCAAAAACTGTTCTGTGTCGCTGACTTACCATAAGAGCAAGGGCCGGGCGCTGTGCCACTACTGCGGCTATTCGATTGTACCGCCCGCCGCCTGTCCCCGGTGCGGTTCGCTCGAAGCGGGTTTTACCGGCATCGGCACCGAGATGATCGAGGAAGAAGTAAGGCGTGTGTTTACCGGCCTTTCAATCAGGCGGGTGGATACTGACGCGCTTACCAAAAAAGGCGAACTTGAAAAAGTACTTGCCGAATTCCGCGCGGGGAAGATAGACATACTGCTCGGCACCCAGATGGTAGCCAAGGGACTCAACTTTCCGGGGGTACGCCTCGTGGGGGTGATCCTCGCCGATACCGGGCTTCAGCTCCCGGATTTCCGCGCGGCGGAACGGACCTTTTCCCTCATCGTGCAGGTAGCCGGTCGCGCCGGGCGCTACTTTCCGGACGGCAAGGTAATAGTACAAACACTACGCCCCAACGACCCGGCGATTACCCGTGCCTGCGCCGTGGACGTGGAGGCCTTTTACGATGCCGAACTTAAAACGCGGCAGGCCCTTCTCTTTCCCCCCTACTCGCGGCTCATCAGATTCACCGTGCGCTCCAAAGAGGAAAGACGCGCGGACGCCGCAATCGCGCGTCTCGCGTCCCTCGCCTCCCCCCTCGTCCCCCGAGGCGCGGACACGCTCGGACCGGCGGAGTGCCCCATCGGCGTCATAGCCGGGAATTTCAGGCGGCAGCTCATACTGCGGGGGGCGTCCATGGGCCCCCTCCACAGTGCGGCGGGGACCATCCTCGGCCGCTACGAAAAGGGAAAGGACAGCCGCGTCTACCTTGAAGTCGACGTGGACCCGGTAAGTTTACTGTAGGTATGGCGGAGCTTGTCGTGCCGGAAAGGATACGGTAAAAGGCGCCGCGCCCTACAATTCCAGTTCCAGCTGCCCGCTTTGCAGGGCGTCACGGCTGCGTCCCTTTTGGGGAAATATTTCGCGGCGCCAGCCCATTGCGGCGGCGATGGATTGCGCCACCGGAAGTACCTGGGAATCGGTGTAGTGGTCGTAGTCGAACGGGGCGTGGGGAAGGCTCTCGTGGTTTTCATCCGCGCTGGGCTCGGGCCCGTTTACGGTCCAGACAAACTCCACAGTACCCCGCTTCCCCTTCCAGCCAAGGGCGCGAGCCGCCTTTACCTGGGGCGGAGTCGCGGCGGTGTATGCCTCGGGCGGCCGGGAGAGGCGTTTGCGGTACACAAGTTCCGCGTCCAGTTTGCCGGCGCGCAGTTCCCCCAGTACGCCCGTGACGCGCTTTATAAATTCCTCCTCGCCCGTTCCCCCAAATACCGATTCCAGCAGTTCCACCTGTAAACGCCGCGCAAGGGGAGTGGAATCGCTGCGTACCGCCTCCATGCCCTTTACCTCTACCACGGGCGGCCCCTCCTCCCTGAGAAGATAGCCCCCATATCCCTTGGCCCTGCCGCGGGCCTCTCCCTTGTCATGAAAACTGCGCAGCGGCGGGATAAGGAAACGCCGGTAGACTTTTTCCCAGCGCAGCTCAATGCGGGACTCAAGCCCATATTCCCCTTTTATTTCCCCGGCAAGAACGGCATTGAGTTCCTTTGCCAGGGCCGCGCAGTGTTCCTGAAATTCGCCCCAGGCCGCGCTGTCTCCCAGGCCCGTTTCCACAAAAAGCGAATCGGTGTCCCCGTACAGGACGCGATACCCCTTTCCGCTAAACCAGTCCCGCGAAAAGTAGAGCCATTTTCTGGCAAACGAGGTGATCGCCCCGGCAAGCTCGGTACGGCCGTAGCGGCAGGACGCGGTTCCCAGAACGCCGTAAAAACTGTTCATCAGTATTTTGTACACAAACGCCGCGGTCTCATCCCCCGCGTCCAGGGCCTTGCGCCGGGAAGCAAAATACCCGGCGATGATTTCCGGCAGTACCCCGGCTTCCCGCGCAAAGGCGGCCCCATTCGGCGCGATGATCGCGTCTTCCGGCCGCAACGGCGCCCTTTCGTGGGCAAGCGGGTCGATGTTAAAAGTACGCATAATCGTGGGATAGAGGCTGCGGAAATCAAAGACGGCCACATTGGGGAAGAAACCCGGCAGGGGATCGAGTACGGTCCCGCCCGCAGCCCCAGAAACATCCCTGCCGGCCGCGCCGTCGGGCGGCGGCGCGATTGAGCGCCTGCGCAGTTCGAGCCCATAGATCCGCTCGAAGCTCACCACACTGGTCCAGGCCTTGTCGAGCGATACTCCGGTAAGGCTTGCCCGTTCCATGGTCAGGCTGAAAAGGCCGGTCGCATCGAGTATCCTGAGTACCAGTTCCGCGTCCCGGTAACAGTACTGTCCAAACGCGGCGGGATCGGAGGCGTAGAGCCTGTCCAGTTCCGCTATTTTTCCACTTCCCCGCAAGGCAACGGTTTTGCCTTCGCCGAGGATGGTCCGGGCCACCGTCTCCAGGGTAAAATCCGAGAAACCGCCCCGTCCCCAGCCCCGGGGACCGGAACGGGTCACGCGCAGGGCGTCCACCACCTGCCGGCCCGGTACCAGCGCGGCCGCGGAACGTCTGCGCCAACCCCAGCCGGCCTCGCCGGCGAAGAACTTCGCCGCCTCCCCCGCCCGGCCCAGGGCAAAGGGAACCCCGGTTTTTTCACAGCGGGCGGCAAGCAGGGAAAAATCGAAATCCAGGAAGTTCCACCCGGTAAGCAGATCAGGGTCTTTTTCCCGTATATCCCGCACAAACGCCGCAAGCAGGGAACGCTCGTCACTGTGCCGGTAAATATTTACGGCGAACCTTTGGTTCGGGTTTGCCGTCTCCGCGATAGACCGCGCTGTTTCCGGCGCTTCCGGCGGCGCCAGTACCCGGACATGGCCCGAAAAAGAGACAAAATTTGAATCGCTAAAACTTATCCCCACCGCGCGAATGGAATTATCGCGGATATCGGTTTCAATATCGACGGAGGCGATCTTCAGGGCGGTTTTTACCGGACCTTCGGCCGGAAGCAGTTCGGCGTCGGGAAAGACCAGGTCCAGTTCCCGCCCGCTCCGGCTTTCCCCCCGAATTTCCACCGGTCCCCGGATAAAGCGGCTTGCGAGAAAAGCATCGGACGGCTTTGTATCGCCGTCGGGGCTCATAATGCCCGCCTGTTCCATCTTTTTCAGGGCGGCGCTTCTGCCGTCGAAACGCGCGAACCGCAGCAGGACGAGTTTTTCCCTCCCCGAAAAAGCCGCAAGCTCCCCGGGGAGAATTTCGTATTTTATCTGCGACAGTAAAACTATGCATCGCTTTAAGTCGTTTTCGTATATGTGGAAGGAAGGGCGCCAGTTCTTTTCGACAACGGCGAAAGAACGGCCGTCCTCAAGCCGGCCCGCAAGGTAGAGCCGGTCCCGGCGATGATCCGCCCAGGCGTGAACCAGAAAGCCGCGCATGGCTTGTACTGCCATAATTCATAACCATAAAAGAATTTCCGTAAAAAGACAACTCGGATCACGCATGAACAGCCATAAAAAATGCGATTTCGACAGGAAGAACGTATCCGCGAATTATTCATAAAAATCGGCGTTGGTTCGTGTAATTCGCGGACTTTTCCCTTTCCGTCGAACTTACGTTAAAAAGGAATGAGCCTCCGCGCGGCAAGCCCGAACCAAAGGTTCGTCGAACTTTTGGTTCGTTGTGGTAAATGTAAAAGTTCCGCTGTTAAACAATTTTGTTCTGAATGACAAGATTGTGCTATCATGCATATTGTATACATACGGGTTTGATAATCCGTGTAGCGGCAAAATTTTACTATTATTCGCAATATTCTTATAAATATTTTATTTGTGTTATTTCCATATTTCCATTTATTATAGAATCATTATGAATAATCAAAGCGGCGGAAAACTGCGTATTAATATGGGACGTTTTATCCAGCGCCAGGAAAGCAGCATCATCATCATGCTCATCCTGTACATGAGCTTTGTCTCTATTATAAATCCGACATTTATTTCAAGGGCGAACCAGTTCAACGTCCTGCGTTCCGCGGGGTTCCCGCTCATTACCGTAGTGGGGATGACTTTTATCCTTATTACCGGCGGCCTGGATCTTTCCGTCGGTTCTGTCCTGGCCCTCGGCGGCGTTATTACCGGCATGGCCTGCCGCGCCGGGTTTCCCGCTCCTATAGCGGTTCTTTTGGGCATGGCAATGGGTATGCTTATCGGCCTTATAAACGGCTTTATCGTTGTCAGAACCGGCATACCGCCCCTGATAGTAACCCTGGGCATGCAGTACACCGCAAAGGGCCTGGTACAGGTCCTTACCAAGGGCGTACCCATTTATCCGCTCCCGGCAAATTTTACCGCGATTGAAAGGATACGGCCCCTGGGGATTCCCCTGGTTGTCGTTTTCGCCCTTCTCGCCGCCGTGATAGGGCACGTCATTTTGTCCAATACGGAATTCGGCCGCAGTATCTACGCGCTTGGCGGAAACAGGGAGGCGGCCCGTATATCCGGTATCCGTACCAGGAGAACGGAACTGTGGGTGTACATCATTACTTCCACCCTGGCGGCTACCGCGGGGATATTCATGTCGGCGCGGCTCGGTTCGGCGGAGGCCGCAGCGGGCGCCGGGTACGAGCTTACCGTAATCTGCGCGGCCATCATCGGCGGCACATCGACTTTCGGCGGGACCGGCACCATTATCGGTTCCGTACTGGGCGCGTTTTTCATGGAGGTGCTGACCAACTCCCTTACATTGATGCGCATATCCGTGTACTGGCAGAACCTGGTTGTGGGTACGATGCTGATACTGGCAGTCCTCCTTGACAAGTACAAGCGGAATCTGATTATGCGCCAGGCTTTGAAGAATGTCGGCAAGTGAGGCGGTAACGATGGATTCCAACCGGGCCGAAAAAAAACAGACGCGGGCCTATCCTTTCGATACGCGAGGTAACGAAGAAATTTTTGGGGACCGTTGCTCTGCGGGAAGTATCCCTGGACCTCTTCCCCAACGAGATTCTCGGCGTACTGGGAGAAAACGGCGCGGGTAAATCTACCCTTATGAAGATTCTCAGCGGCGTCTACCCGGCAGGCGAATACGAAGGAGAGGTAATTCTGGAAGACTCTGTCTGCCGTTTTGACTCCCCGCTTGATTCCCAACGCGGCGGCATCGGGATGATATACCAGGAACTCAACCTGGAACTGGATCTTTCGGTTGGGGAAAATATACTCCTGGGCTGTAGCCCAAAGACGCGCCTCGGCCTTATAGACTGGAAGGCGCTGGAAGCTTCCGCCGCGGAGGTGATGAAGCGCCTCAATTCCGGTATCGACGTTACCGTTACGGTGCGCAGTCTTTCCCCGTCCATGCAGCAGATCGTATGTATCGCGCGGGCGCTGGTGCGGAATCCGAAAATTCTTATCCTCGACGAGCCGACATCGATGCTTACCGA
>JAITLF010000201.1 GCA_031278025.1 Treponema sp. | reverse complement strand
TTTTCTATCAGGTCTTTTATTTCGTCCATTATCCAACCGTGCTGACATTAATCGTCGCTATGATGATAGAGGACTCTCCGGCCTGCACGTCCCGGACGGGGAATATAATTTCAATGGCGGTCAATCCCAGCGGTTCGTATAACGCGTATAAATCTTTAAGGGCAAACCTGCCGCCGGTACCTAAATCGTGGACATCGGCTTCCGCGATAAGGGCAACATCCGCCTCGTCTGCTTCTCCGCTAAACTCAATGACAACCGTTATATTGGCAGCGGACGTGGCTTTGACCCGCATGTCGAAACCCATGAGCTCGTGATCGTATAAAGCCGTTTCAACGTTCGCCAGCAGTTCTGGTGTTGGAAGTCCCGTAACGGAAGCGATGATACCATCGGTACTGCCGGGTCCTCTGGGCGTTCTTATTATTCTTGCCGACCTTACCCCCGGCACGGCATCGGCGTAGTATTTGTAGGTTTCTTTCGTGCCGCCCAGGGTCTGGCTTCTCCGGCGATCTTTAATCCGTTCTCGGTAACTGTTCTCCTAATGCCGACTGCCAATTTTCGGGAACGGTTACGGAGGCCATATGAGCGGGAAAATCTAGCGTGGGCGGTATGGTATATAGCAAGGAAAAGCGAGTCAACGTCCGCCAGGGGTTCACACCATACATGAAGGGTGGATACGTTTCCAAAGTATTTTTTTAGGCTGGTGTACCGCTAAAAATATGTATAACCGGTAGCCTGGCGGGGTGCGGGGCGGCGCCCCGTTATCTTTCCGGGAGCCTTTCCGCTCGAACAAAGAGCCTTTCCGATCGAACAAAGGGCCTTCCCGATCGAACAAAGGGCCTTTGGCTCTCTCACGAGGGGCGGTAATCCGTCCTGCGCTCTGTTTTGCGGCAAATGTAAAATTACTAAACGTGAATACGCCGTTTCTGAGCGTGAAAATCAGGGCGCTGAACTCAAGGCGCGGGTTTTGGAACAGGCTCAATTATATGTTGTTTTCTTGCAATTCCCAAACAAATCTCCGGCTTTCAGAATGTCCGGCTGTTTGTTATCGAATTCTGGTATTCAGGCGAGGCGGACTACCGCGCGGCCATAGGGAGCTCGCAAGATTTTATCGGCACGAAATTTGAAACCGCTATTTCTCCGTTTTCTTCTCAGGCAAAGCGCCGTCCTTTCCGGCTTTAGGCGGGTTATTTCGGATGGACAGGGCGAGAAGAACCAGGAGGAACAGAAGGAACAGAACGCTGAAAATCAGGAGTTCCTGCCAATGCACTTTCTGGACTGGCGCAACCGGCTTAACCGGCAGGGGAAGCGTTACCGGTCCGGGATCGACCGCCTGTGGGGAAGCGGTTACGATGAAAACGGCGCTCACGATAAGGGCAATAGCCGCAAGGATGAGGGCAAGTATCGCAAGCCGCCTTACTATGGGGGATGACTTTTTCGACACCGCCAAATAGAGGATAAAAGTCAGGGCAATAATGGACAAAGGGATCATCATTATCAACCACATGGTCTTAAAATACTCCCGAAAAACAGAGATTGCAAGAGGCTTTTATTTACGGCGATTCACCGGCGATAATTTCACCCTTTTCCCATTTCCGTTGTTTTGCCCTGCCTGCCGGTTGAGTAAATATCCTTGCATTTAACCGGAAAATCCTGTATCCTGTTGCTATTCCAATATCAAGAGAGGTTAGATATGGCGTATAAGATTAGTAGTGAGTGTATAAACTGCGGCACTTGCGACAGCGAATGTCCGGTCGAGGCAATTTCCGAAAAGGACGGTGCCCGCTGGATAGATCCCGGGTTGTGTCAAGATTGCGGAGCCTGCTCCGGGGTCTGCCCCACCGAAGCGATTGCCGCTTCTTAGGAGCTTGCGGCTTTAGCCACAGGCTCTTGGGGAACAACGAACTGAGGCTGTCCTTACAGGCAGCCTTTTTTTAAAAAGTCTGGGAGTGTATATCTGTTTTTGTAAAAAAATTACAATGATGCGGGAGAGCCTGCGGTCATGAACCCCCGTTCCTTTCGGTTTCCGTTTATTTTCTTCTTGACGTGCTTTGTCTTTTTTCCGGTAAGCGCGGAAAACCGGGAATCTGTTTTCCCCGGAATTACCCGACTGGATAACGGGGATGTGCTTTTCAGGCAGTATTTGGCGGATGTGGAAGCCGCCAGAAGGCGGCTCTTTAACCAGAGGGATGCCGAAAACACCCGGGACGATGCCGGCAGGGACGCAAGCATGGCCGAAAACCTGACCATCTACGCCTATACCCCCAGGCCCGGCGAGGATATTTTGAGTCTGGCGGCCCGGTGTACCGTGCCTTACGCCGCCCTGGCTACCCTGAACCGGCTGCCCGCCGCGGCTGCGGGGCTAAACGATGGCCTGCTCCTTCCTTCTATGCCGGGGCTTTTCGTCCCTGAGGAACCCCGCACGGATTTGGAGATGCTTCTCGCCTCGACTCGGAACGATAGGAAGGGCATCCTACTGACCCTTAGACGGGAGGGAAAAACCGAACGGTTTAGATTCATCCCCGGGGAGGACTTTACCGCCACGGAACGGGCGTTTTTCCTGCATTCGGGCTTCCGGTTCCCCCTGCGGAATTACCGGCTGACCAGCACCTTTGGTCCCCGGATAAACCCGGTTACCGGAAACCCCCGTTTTCATCAGGGCCTAGACCTGGCAGCACCGGCGGGAACGGAGGTTTTCGCGGTTCGGGACGGGGTGGTTACCGCGCAGGGCTACGATCCCATATACGGTAACTATATTATCATTAGCCACGGAGACTGGACCAGTCTATATGGACATCTTTCGTCGATTAATACGGGATTGCTAAACAACGTCCGATCCGGTACTCTGATAGGCAAGGTTGGTTCTACCGGACAATCCACCGGACCGCATTTACATTTCGAGTTACGACAAAATGGCATAGCCCGGGATCCCGAAAAGTATTTATATCTATTTAAAGAAGGTAATCGGTGATAAAGGAACGACATGCCCCAGGCTGCATGTTTGCTTTTATACTTTTGTTTCTCCATTTTTCTCTTGAAGCGGAATCCCTGCGGGTTTTTATCGCGGGTTCTACAGAAGTTGTTATGGCGGATCCTGAAAAACAGCCGATACTCCTTTCTTATACCGACTCGGCTTTTATACTTTTGAATGAAGATACTCGATTTTTCCGGGCGGTGGAAGTGGAATTCACGGCCCCGCAAAGCTACCTCCCTTATCAGGGGAGTCTTGCCATCGCCGTATACGCCGATCTGAATGCGGTCCCCGACGCCGGTGTCGCGGACATTGAGGCGCGGCAAATCTTCTTTGAGCCTGTCCCGAATAAGATCCTGAGTATTTATCAGATTCCCCTTAAACTGGACCATGGTCTCAAGACATCCCCCTATGTTACGGTTCTGCCGGAAACGATCTTGCCTCCATCCTTTCCGGTCCTGTTTCGCATTCTGCCGGTCATCAAAGGGGTGAATGAAGAGATTGAAGCCATGCGCTTTTCCCTCCAGGTAAAACCCGTCCTGGGTAATGAGGGGGCGGTACGCCTTATTCCCCAGTATCCTGAAAACCTTCGGGATCGGCCCTTCACCGTCCTTATTGACGATCTGGTAATAGAAAACCCCGGTGAAAAACGGATGCTCAAGGAAGGCGAACATCACCTGGTGATTCTGTCCAACGATTATCGCAATGAAAACCGCGTCTTTATCGTAGAACGGGGCAAAACTCTGGAACTGGCTATCACGTTGCAGGACCCCACTCCCCAGGTGATCTTCGAAGCTCCGGAGAACGCCCGCATCTTCCTCGATAATCAGTCTGTTGTTTCCCCGGGAAAACCTATGCCGGTGACGCCGGGAGTTCATGAGGTTAAATTCCAGTTAAGCGACTATTCCATCGTAAAATCCCTGACGCTTCAAAAGGGAAAAACCTACCGGGTGTCTATGACGGTGGATGTGCAGGTTTCTGAAAGCGAGTAGTTCGATCCCCCCGCGCCTCTAAAAAAACTGTAAAGAAACAGCCGGGTATACCGATATTTAAAGTGTCGGGAGTATAGTTCCCCTCCCAAATCACTATACTTTCGATTTGCCTCAAGGGCAGGGCCGGTGCAATAGCCGGCCTTTTTAGTTTTTCCCCTACCGTAATGCCTCAAGATAAAATCTAACTCAAAAGGTCGTTGCCTCATAAGTAAGAATTCTAACCATAGTCAGAAATTCTCACGGACGGCAGTAACGAGGGACTGCCGCCGCATGAGGTCCTTTTGTTGGTTCACATCCATCAGGGCCTGAACCGCCCGGTGAAGTCAGGATCCGTTGGCAGGGACTCATGGATTTATCATAGACCTTACGGACTTTGGAGCCCAACTGGATCTTGTCGATGAGTTTGACGGTGGGCAGGAAATAATTCAAGAGGGGGCACAGAGAACGGCAGGGCGAGCGCATTAAAAAACGGGTGGTGATCTAGAAAGTATGATAAAGGGGTAATGACAACGAGGCTGTCGAAAAACTGTTTCGGAAGGGGTTAAGACACTATATATAGCGTATCAATTACCTTTAACACACCATATATAGTAGTTTTTGCCTATTGACGGATTAATTCGACAGTCTCAACATGTGGGTATCGTCAACAAAAGACGCGGACCAGGCAGGGGTATCGTTGATGATATTGTCGGCGATCCCGTTGTCCCGAAACCGGACGATTTCATCAATAACCGCCTTGACCGGCGCAAGATCGAGCTTGTTGTTTTGGATGATAGGCGCGGAATTCTGACCTGAAGAAATCTGAAAGATAGCGGAAGGCCCGTAAAGCATGAAAACCTTGCCTGCGGACGCTACCTGTACTTCCTTCCCCTTGGACACAAAGGCATTCCAGTCAGGGAATAGGGCCTGCACTGCGGCGGGGTCGGAGACACCCAAGTACTCTTTTGGGCCAGGTCACGTTTGTAGGCCAGGGCTGCGGATGTGATATCAAAGGGAACGGTAACCATCTCGCCCTTTTCGTTTTTACAGAGCGGCTGAAGGTAAGCAAAGATCGAATTCAGCTCAAAGTTGTAGGGGGGGTGTTACATCCTCCCACATATCCAGAGAGACCAGGGTTCCCCGCTGACCGGCCGCGGACGGAACGATATCGGGCAGATCAAGTCCGGCGCTGACCACCGTTTGAAGTTTCTGGAACGTTTCCTGCTGGGAAACGGCAACATAGTTCAGGTTGACATTCTCGCCGGTAACCTCCTTATAATGCGCAAAGATCGGCTCCATTTGTCCGGCGTTCCAGCCCCACATCTCAATGGTGACCGACCCTTCGATTTCTTTCGTTTTCGTGCATCCGACGAAAGCACATACTGATACAAATAAAAAAAAGACTGCAACTAAGGGCGCCTTTTTCCCTTCAAAAAATCTTTCCATAGCAACTCCTCCAAAAATATTTATTTTAAACTAGCTGTTCCGAATCTGAAATTTCGAAACAGTCTCCCTGTTTGAGGTCGTATCTTTCTCACCACCGGGTTCGGCTCTCACCGTCAGTCCGTTTGCCAATTTCGTCAAATTCGCGTAATTGCGCCTTTAGTATTCCCCATACTTATGTCTTGCTTTAGGACGTTTTCCCTGAGAACCTGTTTCAAAATCCGCACCTTGAGTTCAGCGTCCCGGTTTTCACGATCAAAAATGGAACATTCTTGACCAGAAATGCCGCATTCTTGATCAAAAATAGAGCGTTCACGATCGTGGAAATCGGCGTGCGGAAAGCCCCGGCGCGGATTTTTGAACAGCCTCCCTGAATGTATAAAATTGCTGTAGTCGGGCACTATAGGGGGGACCCCGGGGAGGCCCCATTAGGGCCCCCCGTAGACACCCGCTACCGGGTAAGCTCGGCTATCAGACTGACAACTTCCTGCCCCGCCTGGGCAGTGGTAGTCCGCCCAAAGGCCACATTCTGGGCGATGTTATACAGTCGGCTGTTCCACTGGGAATCCCCCGGCATATTCGGATCCCGGGCCCGGGTATGCCCGCCTGCTACATTCAGGTAGGCGTTTACCTTGTCGGTTATGGGAGAAACGGGAAGCGCGGCCCGGGCGGCGGAATTGACCGGGGTTCCGGGATCGGCCCCCATGATCACCCATACCGACGGCTCGTTTACCCGATAATTGATAAACTTGGCCGCAGCTTCGGCGTTCTTGGAATTCTTGTTAATCGCCATCATCTGGCTCATCTGACCCCACAGTCCGTTGGTTACCGCCGCGTTGGGAAGCTCGATCAAATCAAGGGTGTCCTGGGTGGCGTTCTGATAGCCCAAAAGTTGATTTGACCAGATGATAGCCACAGCTACTTTTCCGGCAACCAGGGAAGAACTGGATTCGTTGGTCTCGGGATAGTCTGCGGCGGTCGCGGCGTCCGGAATGTAGCCCTTGGCCCGCCAATCGGCCCAGAGGTCAAAGTATTGCTTGGCGCTTTCTGCGGTAGTGTAGGATTTCTGTCCGTCCCACATGGTAGTACCGTTCTGACCCTGCCAATACCCGAAGAAGACGGACTGATCCGAATTGGCGCTGTTGTCCGCCAGGGGATACACGCCATCGGGAAGTCTCGCCTTAGCCGCCGCAAGCCACGCATCAAACTCGGCCCAGGTCATAGAGATTTTGGGGAGAGGAGCACCGGCCCGTTCAAGCAGGGACTTGTTGTACACTAGGGCGGGCATGTTGGCGGCCAGGGGCAGGGCGTAGAGCTTGCCGTTCATCGTTCCTTCCGTAATCGCCGATTTGTCCACCTTTGACGTATCAATGATGCCGCTCTTCACAAAATCGTCCAGGGGCAGCAGGACGGATGAAACGTCGTTGACCTGGAGATTCGAGAAGTCCCCGCCAAGCTGCACGATGTCCGCCGCATTGCCCCCGGCAAACTGAGTTTTGAATTTGGTAAAATGATCGCCGGTACCCGGCGCCGGCTCCGAAGCGACGATGATTCCCGTCTGCTCAGTGAATTTGTCGATGATCAGTTGGTTGTTCTTGATTCGGGCTTCACTGCCCCAATATGACCAGCGCACGGCTCCCTGGCCGCCCTCCCCCCCGGCGGATGATGCCTTCTGATTCCCTCCGCTGGCAAAGGCCGAAATTCCAATCACCGCGAGGGCGATACCCGTTAATAAAACACGTTTCATACATTTCCTCCTCAATCTGGAAATTCTTGAAAATAAAAATGATGTCCCTCCACAAAGCCGTCCGCTTATTATGGATAGACTTTTATATCAAGGGTCAGGCGAAACGCCGCCCTTAATACCCGTGCTTCAGCTACCCTTTTATCCCCGTCGTTGCGATGCCCTGAACAAAGTATTTCTGTAGCGAGAAAAATAGAATGAAACAGGGCAACAGTGATAGTACCGACATGGCAAACATCGGCCCCCAGGAAGACACGCCGGAGGAATCCAGGAAAAGCCGCAGGCCCATGGGGACCGTGTATTTTTCAGGTGAATTGAGGTACAGCATCTGGTTAAAAAAATCGTCCCATGTCCACAGGAAGGTAAAGAGTACGGTCGTTATGATGGCAGGAACGCTGAGGGGCAAAATAATACTCCGGTATATGCGAAATTTTCCACAGCCGTCAATACGAGCGGACTCGTCCATCTCTTTGGGCAGTCCGCGGATGAACTGCACCAAAAGGAATATAAAAAAAGCGTCGGTGGCAAACAGTTTTGGTATGATGAAAGGCAGGAAGGTGTTGATCCAGCCGAAACCCCGAAACATGAGATACCGGGGAATGGTAGTAGCATGTCCCGGAAGCATCAGGGTTACCATCATAAGGGCAAACCAGAGCTTCCGTCCCTTGAATTCCAAACGTCCAAAGGCGTATGCCGTCAGGGTGCAGAATATCGCGTTAAAAATGACACACAAAATACATATAATAAATGAATTGGCAAAAAAAACGCTGAAAGAAACTATGCCGATTCCCTCCCAGCCTTTTACGTAATTTTTGAGCGACCATACCCGGGGCAGAAGGCTAGGATCACTGAAAATCTGAGAACCTTCTTTAAAAGACGCCATGATGAGCCAGATAACCGGATAGAGCATCAAACATCCTAAAAAGATGATGATGATATTTGCGGCACCAGCACTCAGAAACCGTGTCGTTTGTCTTTGCATTACTCTTCTCCGTAAGATACCATAGAGTTGGAAATCTTAAAGGTCAACGCCGTCAACACCGCGATAATGATGAGCAGTACCCATGCCATAGCAGCGGCGTAGCCCATGTGAGCCCAGGCAAATCCGTGGAGATACAGATACAAACTATAGAACATGGTTGCATCCACCGGGCCGCCATTACCCCCGGATATGATGTATGCCTGGGTAAAGGATTGAAAAGAGCTGATCATCTGCATAACCAGATTGAAGAAAATGATAGGCGAAAGGGCGGGCAGGGTAATGTGCACGAACTGCCGCGCCTTGCTTGCGCCGTCTACGCTTGCCGCCTCGTAGTATTCCTGTGGGATCTGCTTGAGCCCCGCAAGGAAGATGATCATGGGACTGCCGAATTGCCATACCGCCAGGATGATAAGGGTACCCAGGGCATACTCGGGGGTTGAAATCCACGAAGGGGGACTGGCAATCCCGATGAGCCGCAGGACAGTGTTGATGACCCCATCCCCGGAAAAAAGACGCCGCCACAAAACAGAGATGGCAACCGAACCGCCGAGCAGGGTGGGAATGTAGTATACCGTCCGGTACAAGGGGATGAACCTGAGCTTCTGGTTCATCAGTATCGCTACCATCAGGGCAAATGCCAATTTCATAGGCACGGAGATAAATACAAACTTGAGGGTAACGAACAGGGAGTTAAGGAACCGGGCATCGTGGCTGTACCGCTCGTTACCGGAGAACATCACGAAGTAGTTTTTGATGCCAACCCACTGGGGCGGCTCCAGAACATTGTAATCCGTGAAGGACAGGTACAAGGAATAAACCATAGGATACACCGTGAGTACAAAAAAGCCGAGGAGCCAGGGAACCAGAAACATATAGGATGACGCCTGATCCCGGATAAATAGCGATATTGCGCCGCGGGTAACGTGAGCCAGCTTTTTTTGCATATATCCTCCAAAATGCGGTGGCTAAGAGGCTGTTCCAAAACCGTGCGCGTTTAGCGCACGGTTTTGGAACAGCCTCTTAGGAAATAATATTTCCATTTTGCACCATAATCAGGCCATCCTTTTCGGTTACCTCAATAAAAACAGGACGTTCAAAAGGTGTTTCATTAGGCCGGTGTATTGCAAGGTAGAGGACCCCCTCTTTGCCCCGGAAGATCATGCCGTGGCCGCCATCAGCAGTATATAACGGCGCAGCGGATTGTGTCCAGGGCCCGCGAGCGTCCCGCAGGGCGGGCGGGTTAAAAAAGGGGTAAAGGAGGGATAAAAAAAGCCGACAGCGGTGAGACTAGAGGTAATAATGATCTCTTATCGAAGTGATCATCATCACCCTTTTGGCAGTGACAGCCTTCGCCAAAGGCTGGGAAGACATCGAAGTGATAGCCATAGATGGGAAAACCCCGCGGGGGAGCGTTAATACCCGGCAGGGGACTATCCGCCTAGTCAGCGCCTGGGCAACGGAAAACCGGCTGGTGTTTGCCCAGGTAAAGACCGAAAGCAATGAAATCACCGCGATACCGGCAGTATTGGCGATGATGCCCTCACGGGGTGCATAGCGGCGATAGACGCGATGGGATGCCAGTACAAATGAAGTTGATCAGGGCCGGCAGGAGCGGCGGAACCACCCTATAACCGATGATGTTTCCTGGCTGGTTGCCGCTCATCCGGCCTGGAATACTATCAAATCCATCGGCCTGGTTGAATCCATTCGTACCCTCGGGGAAAAGGTCAGTACCGAACAGCGGTAGTATGTCATCAGCCTGCCGACTGACCCGGCGGCGCCTGGCACGAGCGTTCGTGCTCATTGGGGTATTGAGAACTCCCTCCATATATGTCCTTGATGTGGCTTTTGGAGAGGACGCCTGCCGGATAAAGAGCGGTCATGCTCCTGAGAACATGTCGTTTATTCGTAAAATTGCGCTTTCCCTTGCCCGATCCGATACCCAGTGAAGTCGAGGCAGCACGAGCAGAATCAAACAGATGGCCTGGTCAGATGAGTATCTTGAACAAT
>JAITLF010000167.1 GCA_031278025.1 Treponema sp. | reverse complement strand
CGCCGTGATCCTCGCCGGGGATGTTACGCCCCAGCGGTTGATCGGGACGGTGGACGGCCTGGCACGGGAAGAAGGGAAGCGCGCGGCTATGGCGGCAGCTTCCGCCGGGTTTGCCGCCGTTGATGGGGCGCGTATCATCGCCGAAGCGATACGGAACTTCGCGGCAGTCTGAAGAAGCGCCGGGCGCCGCCCGGACCCCGGCGGGGCTCCGCCCCGAACCCCGCCGGGGGCGCCGCCCCCGGACCCCTGGCCTCCCGGCGGGGTGCGGGGCAGAGCCCCGCGGGGAACAGGAAGAAGCCCGCAGGGTGCGGGCAGCGCCCCGCCGGGTCCGGGGATATCCCCGGAACTTTGGGGGATATCCCCCGAACTTTGGGGGATATCCCCGGAACTTTGGGGGATATCCCCGGAACTTTGGGGGATATCCCCGGAACTTCGGTGGATATCCCCGCAAACGCGGGGGATACTCCGAAGAAGCGCGGGGCGCTGCCCCGCCGCCCCGCGCTTCTTCCGGATATCCCTAAACCCTTCGGCATGGTAGAATAACGGCGGAAAGCAGAACAGAGGTATGTCCCATGGAAATAATCGATACTATTTTTACCGTCCTGATGGTGATACTCATTGTCCGCTGCGCCCTGCGGGGGTTTATCGAAGAAGTGCTGTCTATGGCGGCCCTGGTGTTGGGCTTGGGTTCCGCGTTCTTTTTTCATAAAAAAGGGGCCGCCTTTATCCGGGAAAAATACCTGCCGGCCCTGGAGGTCCTCCCGGAGGTCCTGGCGTTTGTCCTCATCTTCCTCATCGTATTCCTGGCGGTTAAAATCCTCGAATTCATCCTGAAAGATATTGTTGAGCGCATTCATTTGAGCGGGGTGGACCGGTTCCTGGGCGCCCTGTTCGGCCTTATCGAAGGAGTCGTCCTGGTTTCCCTGGTCGTCTTCGTCCTTTCCATACAGCCCCTGTTTGATGCGGGGCCGCTGCTGGAAAAAAGCTATTTCGCCCGGACCCTGGCGCCGTACATCGGGGCGGCGCGGAACGCCATTACGCTTCCGGGAGGAGTATAGCCGGTGTTTGAGAATATCCTGGGGCAAGAAGCGTCCGCCCAGATAGCCGAAGACCTGCGGAACGATAGGCTGGCCCCTTCCATTCTGTTCCGCGGCCCCCGTGCGGCGGGGAAGGGGACCGTCGCCCTGGAACTGGGCCGTATCCTTTCCTGCGAAAGGCCGGGCAAGGCCTGGGTGTGTTCTTGCCCGGCCTGCCGGCGCCACCGGTTCCTCTACCACCCGGACCTCCTGGCCCTGGGGTCCCGCCCGTTTTCCGCGGAAATAGCGTCGGCGGCGGCGGTGTTTACCCTCCTCCCGTCCGACCCCGCGGTGCGGGCCTTCTACATCCGGGCGGTGCGGAAACTCGTCCTGCGGTTCTCCCCGATTCTGTGGGAGGATGAACCTAAGGCCGGTAAGCTCGCGCCCATCCTTACCGCCATCGAGGGGGATTTAGACGAGATCATCGCCCGGTTTGAAGGGAAGGGGAAGGGAGAGGGGGAGGGGAGGGCCGCCTCCCCGAAGGACATAAAATGGGCGGAGAAGATGGGCAAGTCCCTGGGGAAAAGCACCCTGAACCTTGAAGCCGAGGGAATCTCCGGGCTTATCCCCGTGGGGCAGATCAGGCGGGCCTCCTACTGGAGCCGCCTTGCGCCCCAGGGCAGGCGGAAGCTGCTGCTCATCGAAAATGCCGACCGTATGCAGGACGCTTCCCGGAACGCCCTCCTCAAGATACTGGAGGAACCCCCCGCCGATACGGTTATCGTCCTTACCACCGGCCACAGCGACGCCCTGCTCCCCACCGTCTTATCCCGGCTGCGGCCCTACCGCTTCTATCCCCGCTCCGCCGGGGTGGAAAAAGAGGTGCTCCGCCGGGTGTTCCGCTCCGATACGGCCCGGCAAAAGGCCGCCGCCCCGGAGGCTTCCATCACCGCGTACATGGACTCCTTCCTGCCGGTTTCCGGGGAGGCCCTGTATCCCCTGGCGGCTTTCTTCGCGGCATCGGCGGCTTACCGGGGGGCGCGGTCCCTGTTCGGCTCCGGCTGTTCCGCCCTTCCCGCGGAATTGGAAGTCCTGGGGAAGTACGCCGCGGGTATCGCCGAAAAAGCCGGCCTGGAGCGCCGCGCCAAAGATACGGGGTCCTGTGTGGCGGCGGTCCTCAAGGCCGCGGAAGACTTTACGGTGCCGGGCTTGTTCGCTCAATTTGCCGCGGCCCTTCTGGCTGTCATTTCGGGCAGCCTGCGGAGCGCTCCCCCCAGTCCCGGCGGGGCGGCCTTTGCGGACATCTGGCGGGAGGCCGCCGCCGACGCGGTTTTGGCTGTGGGAACCTACAACCTGACGCCGGCGGCGGTTCTTGACCGGCTCTGCACGGACCTAACCCGGCGGATGACGGCCCTTTACCGCGAGCCGCCCGCGGCGCACTAAGGGATTTGGATATAAGGATTTACTATGCGGGATTTTATTAAACGGGCATTAAAAAAACTCAACAAACTTACGACCGAGCAGGTGCGGGACCTGCTGTTCTCCGCCGTTACGGAAATAGACCGCCTGGAAACGGTTCTGGATTCCCTCAACGAAGGCGTATTGGTCTGCGACACCCGGCACCGCCTGGTGATGGTGAATAAATACACCGAGCGGTTCTTCACCCTTTCCCATCACGAGCATGAGAATGAGCCGGTGTGGAACCTGGCACGGGACGAGGCGATACGGGAATTCCTTGAGACCACCCTGATAAACGGAGACCGGGTAGAGAAGCGGGAATTCGACGCGGATATCAAAGGTATTTCCCGGCTCCTCAGCATCAGCATTCTGCCCCTGGTCCGGAACCGCCAGGTATCGGGCTCCCTCATCCATGTCGAGGACATCACCGAGAAACGGGGGAAGGAGGCCCGGCTGCGGCGGGCGGAAAACCTGGCGAGCCTTACCACCCTGGCGGCGGGCGTTGCCCACGAGATCAAGAATCCCCTGGGTTCCCTCTCCATTCATGTGCAGTTGATCCAAAAGGCCCTGGCCGCGAACCGGGAAATGTTTTTCAAAGCCCACCCGGACGGCGTGGACAGCATAGACCAGCGGCCCGGCGGTTATTTCGACATGCTGGATAAATACATCGCGGTGATCAACGAGGAGATAGACCGCCTTAACCGCATCGTGGTGGATTTCCTGTTTGCCGTCCGCCCTATGGACATGGATCTGCGGGAAGGGAGTGTCAACACCCTCATTGAGGAATTGGTGGAATTCGTCAAGTACGAGCTGGGCGAAGCCGGGATTGCCTGCGTGCTTGAGCTTGACGCGGAAATCCCGAACGCCGATTTTGACGAACGGTACCTGAAGCAGGCCCTCCTCAATCTGATCAAGAACGCCCTTGCCGCCATGCCCGGCGGCGGGACGCTTACCATTAAGACCGGCGGCACGGACACGGAAATCCAGATAGGCATCTGCGACACCGGCACCGGCATCCCCGATGAAAACCTCCCCAAGATCTTCGAGCCCTATTTTACCACCAAGGACACCGGGTCGGGCCTGGGCTTGACGCTGGTCTTCAAGATAATCAAGGAGCATAAGGGCGAGGTCATCGTAAAATCCAGGGAAGGGGCGGGGTCCTGTTTCATCGTTACCCTGCCTGTTCCCCAGCGGGAGACCCGGCTTTTGGGTTACGAAGGAGAATAGGGTGAAGTTTAAGCTGTTGGTTGTGGACGACGAGAAGAATATCCGCTCAGGCCTTGCGGCGGCCCTTCAAATGGACGGCTACGAGGTAGAAACCGCCGCCTCCGGCGATGAAGGCTGGAAACGCTTTCAAAAAGGGGACATAGACCTGGTTATCACCGATCTCCGTATGCCCGGCGTTTCCGGGGAGGAACTCCTCAAGCGGATAAGCGCCGAAACCCCCGGCATCCCGGTCATCGTCCTTACCGGCCACGGCACGGTGGAAAGCGCCGTAAGCGCCATGCGGAACGGCGCCTACGACTTCCTCACCAAGCCGGTAAACCTGGAACGCCTGTCCCTGCTGGTAAAACGGGCCGTGCAGAACCGGGAACTGGCCCTCCGCCACCGCCAGCTTGTGGAGGAACTGGAACGCAAGAAGCAGTTCGAGACCATCATCGGCGCCAGCGTTCCCATGCGCCGGGTTTTCGACACCATAAGCCGCGCAGCCCCGGCCCGTGCGTCGGTGCTTATCACCGGCGAATCCGGGGTTGGCAAAGAGCTGGTGGCCGACGCCCTTCACGAGCTTTCCCCCCGGAAGGGCAAGCCCCTGATCAAGGTCCACTGCGCGGCCCTTGCCGCGAGCCTGCTGGAAAGCGAACTGTTCGGCCACGAAAAGGGGGCGTTTACCGGGGCGGTTTCCCGAATGCGCGGACGCTTTGAACTGGCCAGCGAGGGAACCCTTTTCCTCGACGAAATCGGCGAAATCGATCAGAACATCCAGATTAAGCTGCTGCGGGTGCTTCAGGAAAAGAAATTCCAGCGGGTCGGCGGGGAAGACACCATAGAGGTGGATGTCCGCATCGTCGCCGCCACGAATAAGGACCTTAAAGCGGAAATCGAGAAGGGCAATTTTCGGGAAGACCTCTACTTCCGCCTTAATGTGGTGAACATCCACGTCCCCCCCCTGCGGGAGCGCAAAGACGACCTTCCCCTGCTTATCAGCGCGTTTCTTGAAGAATTCGCCGCGGAAAACGGCAAACCCGTGGAGGGCCTGGACGACAAGGTCCGGGCCGCCCTCTATGCCTACGATTGGCCGGGCAACATCCGGGAACTGCGGAACTGCATGGAAAGCGCGGTAGTCATGGCCAAAGGCCCCATCATCACCGAAGGAGACCTGCCTCCCGCCTTCAGACGGCAGAGCGACGAGGGCTGGATACGCATTCCTTTGGGGACCAGCCTTAATGAAGCGGAGAAGATCATCATTCGGGATACCCTTTCTTCCCTCAAAGGTAACAAGAGCCGGACCGCGGATGTCCTTGCCATAGGCCGCAAGACCCTGCACCGGAAGCTGTCCGGCTGGAGCGAAGGCCCGGAAGAAGATGAGGAGGAGCAGGCGGAATGACAGCCGTATCCCTGCGCGTTAAACCCCTCCGGCTTTTTACGGCGTTGAATAGTACCGCTCCCTGAATCCGCCCGCCGCTCCGGCGGCATGGGGCGGTTTGCCGGAGGGTTTCCCGCAGAGCCGCCGCCGTTCCCCCCGGAGCCGCCGCCTTTCCCCCCGGCACCGCTGCCGTTCCCCCCGGAGCCGCCGCCGTTCCCCCCGGAGCCTTCCCGATCCATACCGGCGCCTTCCCGATCCTGGGATTGGACTTCAATCTATAGCGATTGGACTTCAATCTGCACCGATTAGACTTCAATCCCAGGGGATTAGACTTCAATCCCTGGGGATGGGGCTTCAATCCCTGGGGATTAGACTTCAATCCCTGGGGATTAGACTTCAATCTATAGGGATGGGACTTCAATCCCTGGGGATGGGACTTCAATCCCTGGGGATGGGACTTCAATCCCTGGGGATGGGACTTCAATCCCTGGGGATGGGACTTCAATCTATAGGGGCTGGAACGTTTCCCGCCCTGCGGGGCGCTGAACGCAGGGAGCGGGGTTTGGAACAGGCTCATGCGGAGATACTAATTTTGCGTGTACGGCCCGGATTACGGAACGTGAGGCGGTTACGGGCAAGAAGGACACCCGGAAGGGGTTGGGGTTGAGGAACCGGCTTTTTCCGGCGGGATTGCGCTTGCGGCACTGCGGATTCTTGTCTAAACCTGGCAAAACATGATATCCTGCGTACTAAAGCCGGGGTGGTGGAATGGTAGACACCGGGGACTTAAAATCCCCTCTTCGAAAGAGGGTACGGGTTCAACTCCCGTCCCCGGCAACGTTTTACGGGTGAGCAGATGCGGGAGCTATCCGGCCGCCTGCGGGGGATAAGCGGGCATCGGCGGAATGAAGGGGCTTTGAGTCCCGAAATGAGCCGTCCATCCGCCGGTCCGCACGCCGTCCGGTCATCGGGTTTCCGGGGTATTCCCTTCATCGTTATTCCATTCATCGCGATTAAACAGAACGGCGTCCCGGCTCAACGCGAAGGCTAACCGGAGGGGGGCGGCAGCCTAACCCCCCGGGTGCGGGCGGGAACGCGCCGGACACGGCAGGCGGGGAGGGCGGACTCAAGCCGGGGGCCCCGAAAGGCGGTTCTGTATTATTGTCTTTTAAGCCAGGGTAGGGTACCATAGCGATATGGCTCAACGATTGGATCTGTATGCGATTTTAAAACTCTATGCCGATAAACGGCATTCCCCGTATATTGATGTCAAAGCCTTCTTAGCTTTTTTTGAAAAATACGTAAACCATGTTTCACGGGATCAGCCTGAGTGGAGAGGGTGGGCTGCCGATGTGATGGCAAAATTCTACGATAATCTGGCTCCCCTGGTTGAAGCCCGAAAATGTGAGGTTTTGGAGGATAAACGGCGCATACTGATGCTTGATTTTTATGCGGACCGTCTCAATCCCACGTATACGGATATTGATAAGGCGGCGAGCCTTCCCTTTCCGGATGAGGCATCTCTGGGGCTGGTCCTGCCGGACGAAGAATGCCGGATCCTCAAGATCGGAGAAGACCTGGCTGGCTATATGAAAAAACCGCAGACGACGGTAATGCCGGTTATCAAGCTCGTTTTTCCTGATAAGATTCCTTCGGCGCTGGTCCTGGCAACCGCCATCCCCCGGCCCCTCCTTGATGCGGCTCTTTTGAAAATCCGTAATTTTCTGCGTACCCAGAACAACAAGAGCTTCTTCCAGCGCCGGCTCCTGCCGCAGATGCAGGGTAAAGAGAACCTGTTCAAGGACACGCTGAATATGGTGGAAATACGCCCGCTGGATTGTATCCTGCAAATTCAAAGCGCTACGGATTTCACAGGTTATTTTTGGACTTCTTTCTGTTTTGCGGTAAGAACCGAATTGAAAAAGAAAGAAGATTTTTTGTCGATTGATATTGCCGCATTACAGGCGGTATATGTAATCGACGCCTTTGCCTCGATATTCAAAGAGGGGATGCTGGCGAAACGGCAAAGAGAGCAGGCCTTAAAAGCCCTGGAAGCCGCCATGGATCAGCCTCCCTACCTCTATACTATTAATGAAATCCTTAAGTTTACCGACAGTTCAGGCAATCCCCTTCTGGGACAGTATACGGAAGAGGACTTGCAAAACTACATCAACTCCAGTTCAACCGCCGCCACTACCGAAGGATTGGCGAACCTGCTCATTTACCGGGATAAAAAAGGCGAACGGGTATTCATCAATAAGCACAAAGTCTTTCCCCTATGCGCCCGTTTATCGGGAGAAGCCCGCAATCAGGTCAAAAAAGCCGTAGGACTCCGCTGGTCACGCCTTCTACGGAATTTTGAGAAAGAGCCCGCCATGACAAATGACGCGGAATTTAATAAACTCCTCTTTCAATATACCAGCCAGCTTGTCCCCAACCTCGTAAGCCTCCTGCGGGACAAGAAGACCTTCCTCGTCCAGTGCGAAATTGAGCGGCCTCAGAAAGGCATCCCCCTTACAGCCCGGTTCTACACCCCGGATGGAACCCTGTTCCCCATGGGAACGCTGCTCATGATCAACCGGAGAGACCTCTTGACCGACACCCGGATACTCCTGCCCGTCTGGTATTCCATTCCGGTACTGTCGACTTTATTTGCCTTTTTCAAGCATCTGTTTGGGAACGGCAAAAAAGGCGCCCCTGCCGAACGCAGCGCGGAAGCGACCTCCCGATCCGGGAGAGAAAAGGCCCGGTCTCAGGAGCAGACAATGAAAGCGGTGTCCACTCAAATCCTGCAAAAACTGCCTTCCGGCGGCAGAACTCTGGAGACGTCCCTGGCGGCTCTTGAAAAAAAATGGCATACCCTTTTGGAAGGGAAAGCCAAGCAGCAGCTTATAATAGACATAAAAGCCCTGATACGGGATCGGCTGCGCCGGGTATTGCGGCTCAAGATGAACCAAAAAATTTCCGCGCAAACCATAGAAGAACTGGCCGGTTCCATATATGCGGAAGCTCCCGCGTTGCAACAATTAGGCGACAAGGAATCTATCACAACCTACATCAAACTGTACTGCGCGAAACTGCTGTTGACGATAAAATTATGATGCCCTTTGAGGGCAGAATTGCTATACAGGCGTACCCGATACGATTTTTTTATTTTTCTCAACTTTTTGTTCAGTTATTAAAGCACCTTACGGAATTACCCCATATATATGGTATCATGGACAGCGTACTTCAGTCTGGTTCGTCGAATTAGGACTGAGGGCCGTCTGTGACCGGCGGCAGTGCGCTGCCGGACCATGCCGAAAATGGGGGCTTTTATGAACAGTCTCAACAATATCCTTGTCGAAGGAAACCTGGTTCAGGATCCGTTGCTGCGTTCCACTCCCAAGGGAACGCCAGTCTGTACCTTTCGCCTTGCCTCAAACCGCTACTACAGACAGGATACGGGCTTTGAAAAGGAAACCAACTTCTTTGACGTGGAAACTTGGGCGAAACTGGCTGAACATTGCTACAATAGCGGACACAAGGGCCGGGGAATCCGGGTAACAGGCCGACTGAAACAGGACCGTTGGACAGATCAGGACGGCAAAACACATTCCCGGGTGACCATTGTCGCCGAGCACATCGCGTTTAAGCCGGATTTCAGCCGGGATGCCGGCGTTTCAGGGCCGTCCGGCGGACCCCCGGAGGAATCCGAACCGGAGGCTTTGCCTGAATCGGATTATACGGACATATAAGGGATGGAAACGGCGGAAACAATAGTATTTTGACCAGGTCCAAAAATAAGAAACCGTAGCTTGATAGGGATTAACACGATTTTTCATAATACGGCGGGGAACCGGGCAGTCCGGTTCCCCGCCATTTTTAAGTAAATAGAGTTTGTCCAAAATGTGCCTACACAATGGACAAATTCTAAATATACTGTACGGGCGCTACGTATATCATCGAAAAATTCATCATTTTTTTAAAAAAAGCCGTGTTCACTGAAGCGCCATGCAGAGTAGATACATATATATCATATCACTCGCAGTTCATCTTGAACCGGTACATTAACCGGTCCGGTAAACAGCCTGTGACCGGCAGTTGTATCGCTGCCGGACCATGCCGTAAGCGGAGGCATTTATGAATAATCTCAACAGCATTCTCATTGAGGGCATCCTGGTAAGAGACCCCCTGTTACGCACCACATCCAAAGGGACTGCTCTATGCACCTTCAGTCTCGCCTCCAACCGGTTCTTCAAACAAGATTCCGGATGGGAAAAGGAAGTGGGTTTCTTTGACGTGGAAGTCTGGGCGAAGCTGGCCGAACAGTGTTATACACTTGGACACAAAGGCCGGGGAATCCGTGTTGTGGGCCGGCTGAAACAGTCCCGGTGGACCGACCAGGAGGGAAAACCCCACGCGCGGGTTTCCATTGTTGCCGAGCATGTGGAATTTAAGCCGGAGTTCAAAAACGAAACCCCATCCCCAAGGAACCCCGGCACCCTGGCCGATGAAGCTTCCGAAGCGTTCCATGAAGCGGAATTTATGAAAGCTTCGCCCTACGAGGAGGTACGGTAGCGGCGCGGTAGAGCTCTAAGAAAGGTCCATGGGGTCTGCCTTTCAGAAACCTCCGTAGAACGCGGTGAAGCCCTGGACCTTTTATACTTGATATTTATACTCCAATCATGGTAGACTATCATAATATGATGAATAAAAACATATTAGATGTATTACGAATAGGGATATTTTACGATGGATATTATTTTTACAAAGTAAGTAATTACTATAAATATGAGCATACGAAAAAATCCAGAATAAGTATCAACGGACTGCATGAATTTATCAGAAATGAAATTGCAGTTCTCACAAAGACAGATATTAGGCAGTGTCAGATCATTGACGCTCATTATTTCAAAGGCAGATCCTCGGCAAAAGAGCTGGGGGAAAAGATACAAAGCGAACGTATTTTCGAAGATATTCTTATGCGTGAAAATATTGTAAGCCATTATCTGCCCCTCATGTACGGCGAGAACAACTCCGCTCAGGAAAAAGGAATTGACGTATGGCTTGCCCTTGAAGCCTATGAACTTGCTATTTACAAACATTTCGACGTACTGGTACTAGTGGCCGGAGACGGCGATTATGTTCCCCTGGTCCGCAAGCTGCATACCCTGGGAACACAAGTTATGCTCATCTGCTGGGATTTCACCTATCTGAAAGAGAACGGCAAACCCGGAGAAACAAAAACTTCCCGGCAGCTTTTAGATGAAGTTTTTTATTCCGTACCCATGTACCAAAGAATCGATCAGAACAACAGTATTTATATTAAGAACCTGTTTGTTTCCGACAAAAACAATGATAGAGCACATGCTTTATCCTATCCCGCCAATGAAGATGAGCCTGAAAGCAAAAAAGCCGCCGGACAAGCGAAGGAACATGTTTCATCAATTTTCAGCATCAATCCTAACGGATTCGGTTTTATAAAAGACGAGGCAAACAATAATTTATTTTTTCATTATAGTTCCGTTACCAACCGGGATTTTACGGATCTTCAGCCGGGCGTAAAGGTAAAATACCAGCACGAAGAAGATGAGGAGCGGAGCAAAAGGGATAACGCACCCCGTTACCGTGCGTACAAAGTAACGGTCATTGAATAACGGCTGACGGCCTGTTCGCCTTCCCCTTTTTCTTCATCGGGATATATACCTATGCTTTTGGTAGGCGCTAAAGCCCCCGCCCTGTCCGGATCATCACAACCGAAAGACTCACTAAAAGCCAATGCAGGGAATCGAACCCCAGACCTGCACATTACGAGAAACGCTGTTCTCCGGCTTACTAAAAACCATGACGTATCATTGAGACTTATTATATCTTTGTGGCATAAAGAATTGCAAGTACCTATTATACAAACACAGGAATTCAAAGTATCACCCATCGGGTTCATCTCCCCCAACGAAAAGGATAAAAGCGGACCAGTTTTCATGGAGGAAACGACTGAAGATGTACCTCAGCGCACTAAAGAAATTGTCCTGGCGGTCAGACCGGTTCCGGGCCCCCCGGTGTGCGTGTACAATAGTTTGTGTAAATACGCAAAACACGGTAGAAATACCGAAGGGGTAAATATGACTATGGTGAAGACACGGAAGAAACGTGAACGGGATCAGTGGGACGACCTGCTGGACAAAATCGATTTCAAGGGGCTGACCCAGGACGAAGTGCTTGGTCAGAGAGGGC
>JAITLF010000124.1 GCA_031278025.1 Treponema sp. | reverse complement strand
AAATCGGCACGCCGTTAGCCGCGCCCAGGGAAAAGTTCAGTTCCGTTTCCACGGTTGTACTATTCATCGGATACCGTCATAGATGACATCGTACAATATGTCAATCGTTTTTTCCCCGGACCCCCGCCGGGGGCGCCGCCCTTCCGTGAGCTTTGCATGTTTGCCGGCTCGGTGGTATTCTGGGATCATGCATAAACTTCTTATCAAAAACGGCCTTGTGGTAACCGAAGATTCCGAATCGGTCTGTGATGTCTTGTGTGAAGGCGAAAAGATCGCGGCTGTCGGAACGCGGTTGGTTCCTGAACACGGTGTTGAATGTATTGATGCGGCGGGGAAGACCGTCATCCCCGGAGGCGTGGACGTGCATACCCATCTCAACCTGGATGTGGGTATCGCGGTGGCCAGCGATGATTTTTACACCGGTACGGTGGCTGCGGCTTTTGGGGGGACGACGACTGTCGTGGATCACCCCGCCTTCGGGCCGCCCGGCTGTTCTCTGGACCACCAGATAACGAAATACCACGGCTTTACGGAAGGCAAGGCGGTTATCGACTACAGTTTTCATGGGGTCATTCAGCAGGTGGATGAAGATGTGTTGAGGATGATGGATGTTCTGGCGCATCAGGGGATTGTCAGTTATAAGGTCTACCTCACCTACGCCTTTAAGCTGTCCGATGCGGATGTTTACCGGGTTCTGGAGCGGGCCGGGGAACTGGGGGTGATGATCACCGTGCATCCTGAGAATGACGGGGTGATCAATCTGCTGCGGGAGCGGTTTGTTGCCGACGGGAAGACCGGTCCGGCCTATCATCCCCTATCCCGGCCTGCCGGATGCGAGGCCGAAGCCATCAACCGGATGATCCTCTTTGCGAGCATGGCCGGCGGCGCTCCCCTTTACATCGTACATCTTTCCAACGCCCTGGGTTTGGAATATATACGGCAGGCGCGGCAACGGGGGCAGGCGAATCTTTATGCCGAAACCTGCCCCCAGTACCTGCTTCTTGACGACAGCCGCTATGAACTTCCGGGCCAGGAAGGACTTAAGTACATCATGTGCCCGCCCCTGCGTACGGTTTCGGACCGCGAAAGCCTCTGGCAGGGTCTTGTTCGGGACATAGACACGGTTGCTACCGATCACTGTCCCTTTTTTTTCTCGACGCAGAAAATCCTGGGTAAAGACGACTTTACCCGATGCCCCAGTGGCGCGCCGGGCATTGAGGAAAGGATACCCCTCATGTACGGTGAGGGGGTGGCGAAGAAACGGATAAGCCTCCGCCGTTTTACGGATCTTTGCTGCACGAATCCGGCGAAACTTTTCGGCATGTACCCTCAGAAGGGGGTCATCAGGGTGGGTTCCGACGCGGATATCGTCATCATAGATCCGGGAAAAACGCTCACCCTTAGCACGAGTATGCTTCACGAAAACGTGGACTATACCGCCTACGAGGGGATGGAGTTGTCGGGCTTCCCCGTATGTACTATTTCCCGGGGTGACGTGATAGTTCGGGACGGGGTGTTTACCGGCAAGGCGGGGCGGGGACAGTTTATACGGCGATCTTTGCCTGCCTGCTGAGAGATGCCGGAAGCGTCAGCGATTAACCGCGATCTTTCGATTAACGGGGATCTTATTGATGTTAATCGCTGTTTTTCGCCTTGATCTTCCCGTGATTTTCGGTATACTGATTTGCATTGCCAAAGTAGCTCAGATGGCAGAGCGGCGCACTCGTAATGCGCAGGTCTGGGGTTCGATTCCCCACTTTGGCTTTTAGTAATTCTTTATGTCATAATGAATTACAGACAGGTCTACCGGATAGCCGGAGTCCTTAACCAGTGAGTATCTAAAAAATAGCACATAACACGACACATAAACCCGTTTTCAATGCCATTTATCGGGGTTATGGACTATGGCAAACAGTAGCAAACAGGAAACAAAGGCGGCGACAATTCAGACCGCCTTCCAATGCCTAAAGGACGGCATACCCCGGAAAGGGGGCGTTTTCAAAATACTGGACCCCCTTTCCCCGGAAAACTTTTAGGGGAAGTTACCCGGCAGGACATTGAACGCCTTATAACCCATTTAGAGAACTATCAAGGTGGAGCAAGAGACCCGGGTCCAAAATCGGCAAAGAGGAAAAACAAAATCATTCAGGCCGGCACGATTCCCCTAAAATGGGCGTTTCATAAAGAAATGACAGACCGGGACGTTACGATGGGTATTACCTGGTTTTCCGGCAAGTCCAACGAGCGGCCAATTCTATCTCCCGAACAGGCGGCGGCGGTTTTTCGTGTTCAGTGGAAAGACGATAGGGCAAAGCTTGCAAATATGCTTGCTATGGTAACGGGCATGAGGGCCGGGGCGATTCAGGGGCTACGGCCTACGGGTACAGGATTTAGGCCGGGATTGTTTGTATGTCAGGCACTCGTGGAACTTTAGGGACGGCCTAAAAACCACAAAACCCAATGAAAGTCGGACGGTAGAGATATTTTTGCGGGATTTTAGGGCGGCGTTGGTTGAAACGGGCATGAGTGAAGAATCGGCGGCGGCCTATACGTTTCATGGGTGACGGCATTACTTTACGGTATACATGAGGGACCGGGTAAACGAAAAACTATTGAAAAACCAAACGGGGTATAAAACAAACGTCATGTTAGAGCTCTATTCCGGGCAAGCCATAGCCGGAGACCGGGAACGGATACGTGCGGCGCAAGTGGCGGCTTTTAGCGGGACCGATATTTCACTCCGTCTTTGCCTTTTTCGTGGTTCAAAATAACGCGCATAACTTCCAACTGCGTTATAGTTTTTCCAAGCCCGAAGCTGGAGAATAGCGCCCTGCGTCCTCCGCGTACCATCCATAACGCGCTGTCCCGTTCATGCGGCTTCAAAATAGGGGAGAGTTCTCCGGTATCAATATTGAAGCCGTCATCTGGGGCAATCTTTATTTTTGATTTCAAAAAATCGTAATAATTCATTTTCCTTCCTTGTTTAGAAGGGCATCCGCCTGTTCCGACATTTCATACTCAGCGGCTTGCCGGATACGGACAAGAAAATCCATGATTTCGCTTTCGTAAAAGAAAAGCTGCCCGTTGGTCGGCTTGTAGCAGGGGATCTTTTTCCAATGCGTCAGCTTGTAAATGTAAGAGCGCGAAAACCCTGTCAGTTCCACGACCTTATTTATACGGATGAGCGGCTCTTTCGCCCTCGCCGCAGGCAGGCCTCCTATTGGTTTGTTTGGTTTGCTTTTATTGGCCGCCATGACCATCCCCCCTTGCCTCAAAGTTGCCCGTCTTCCCGGGCTGTCATGTGGTTTGATTTACGCTTGCAGGAGCAGCACCACCAAAGGCCCCCTCTCCAGGTAGCGTTTCCGTCATGGGATAGTTGACTGGTCTTCCCACGCCCTTCCATGCCGGCTTTCGCCGCGCCAGTGAAGCGGATTGGAACCGGCCGGAATCGAACCGGCAGCCTCCTG
>JAITLF010000401.1 GCA_031278025.1 Treponema sp. | reverse complement strand
AGTTACGGCAGACACGGGCTGGTAACCGAGGCGCTCCAGCTTCTCATTGACCAGGGGGAACGGTACGACGAGGTTATCGCCATAGGCCCTTTGGTGATGATGAAATTTGTCGCCGGTGTAACCAAGCCTTACGGTATTAAAACTACGGTCAGCATGAACCCCATCATGATAGACGGTACGGGGATGTGCGGCGGCTGCCGCCTGAGCGTGGGAGGAAAAACCAGATTCGCCTGTGTGGATGGTCCTGATTTTGACGGCCACGAAGTTGACTTTAACGAAGCTATAACCAGGTCCGCCATATACAGGCCCTTTGAGGCGCGGGCCTATGAAGCCTGTCGAAACTCTTCGAAGGTTTCGTGCCATTTATTGCGGGCCGAAGAAGGGGTGTCTTAATGGCAAATATGCGTTTAACAAAAAATGAGATGCCCGTCCAGGATCCGAAAGTACGGAGCGGTAATTTCCTTGAGGTGGCCTTGGGCTACACAGAAGCCCAGGCAATAGACGAAGCCAAACGCTGCCTTGGGTGTAAAAACAAACCCTGCGTTTCAGACTGTCCGGTAAATATCGATATTCCCGCTTTTATCGGGGAAATCGCCGCCGGGGAATTTGAAAAGGCATACCAAATCATTATCCGGTACAATTCCCTCCCGGCAATATGCGGCAGGGTCTGTCCCCAGGAAACCCAATGTGAAGGCAAGTGCGTCCGGGGGCGCAAGGGGGAACCGGTGGCTATCGGCAGGCTGGAACGTTTTGCGGCGGATTCTCATAACGCCGGAGACAGGGCTTCGGATAGAAAAAGCACTCCCCCGGAAAAATCCCGAAGAAACCGCGTGGCGGTAGTGGGCTCAGGCCCGGCGGGGCTTGCCTGCGCGGGGGCCCTCGCTCAAAAAGGCTACGGCGTTACGATCTTTGAGGCCCTCCATGTTGAGGGAGGGGTACTCTCCTACGGTATCCCTGAATTCCGCCTTCCCAAGGCCATCGTACAACAGGAAATCCAGGGTCTAAAAAACATGGGGGTGGAAATCGCGGTCAACACGGTAATAGGTAAAACTCTAACTATTGATGAATTGTTCAATACCTACGGGTATAAAGCGGTTTTCATCGGCTCCGGCGCGGGGCTTCCCAAATTTATGAATATCCCCGGAGAAAATTTGAACGGTGTGTATTCGGCCAATGAATTTCTTACCCGGATAAATTTAATGAAAGCCTGTATGCCGGATAGTTCGACCCCCATACACCGGGGCAAAAAGGTGGCCGTAGTGGGGGGCGGCAATGTCGCCATGGACGCGGCCCGCTGCGCCAGGCGTCTGGGCGCGGAGGTAACTGTTGTGTACCGGCGGACGGAAAAGGAACTCCCGGCCCGGCTTGAGGAAGTGGAACACGCCAAAGAAGAAGGCATTGTTTTTCGGTTCCTCACAAGTCCGGTAAATATTACCGGAGACGAAAAAGGCTGGGTCAACAAAATTATCTGCCAAAAGATGGTATTAAGCGAAGCGGATGAATCGGGCCGCGCCCGGCCTGTGCCCCTGGAGGGGAGCGAGGAAGAAACCAAGGCGGACTGCGTGATCATGGCTATCGGCACTTCGCCCAATCCCCTGATCAAATCCACCACTGCGGGCCTTGATACCCACAAATGGGGAGGGATCATCACGGATGAGGAAACCGGCCGGACTTCCCGGATAGGGATATTCGCGGGAGGCGATGCGGTGACGGGGGCGGCCACGGTGATTCTTGCCATGGGGGCGGGGAAAAAAGCCGCCGAGGCGATAGACGTCTATATAAGAAGCCTTTGACGGAGCTAAATGGACATGGCTGAGTATTTAACCTTGAAAACTTCAAACTGTAAAAACTGCTACAAATGCATACGGCATTGCCCGGTGAAATCTATAAGGTTTGATGACAGCCATGCCCATACCGTGACAGACGACTGTATACTTTGCGGAAATTGTTTTGTTACCTGTCCGCAACAAGCTAAGGATATTCGGGATGATCTTGAAATTATTCAGGCATTGATCGAAAAGGGAACCCCGGTATATGCCAGCCTGGCGCCTTCCTTTACGGCTAACTACGGAGGCCTGGATATTAATGCCATGGAAAGGACCCTAAAACAATTAGGATTTGCCGGAGCTGAAGAAACCGCCATCGGCGCAACCATCGTAAAACGGCAATACGATACCATGCTGCAAAACGAAACCCATGATGTGATCATCAGTTCCTGCTGCCACTGTGTGAATCTTTTGATTCAGAAATATTATCCTACTATTTTACCTATGCTGGCTCCGGTACTTTCCCCCATGCTGGTCCATGGCATGGATATAAAGCGCCGTCATCCCGATGCCCGGATTGTATTCATAGGCCCCTGTATTGCTAAAAAGGATGAAGCCGCCAGTTTTCCCGGTCTGGTAGACCATGTGCTTACCTTCAATGAACTATCCCGCTGGCTGGAACAGGAAAATGTCAGTCCGAATAAAAATCACCAGGTACAAGCTAAAATACCGCAAAGCGGAGACGATTCAAGACGCGGCCTAACGCGGATTTTCCCCACTGCCGGGGGTATTCTCCGTACTATGGCTAAGGGAAACCCCCGATACATCTATTTTTTTGTGGATGGAATTGATAACTGCATCCGTTCACTTGAAGATCTCATTCGGGAAAAACCGGGAAAATGTTTTATCGAGATGTCCGCATGTACCGGAAGCTGTCTTGGGGGGCCGGTTATGGAACGGAAGGAACGTACACCGGTACGGGATTATACCGCCGTCCTGCGCTATGCGGGAGAAAAAGATTTTGAAACCGCGCCGTACTCAGCCGAAGAACTGGGTAAAAAATTTACTTCCCTTTCAAGCCGCAGGATTCGCCTGGGAACGGGAGCTGTTGAGGAGGTACTCCGTAAGCTGGGGAAAACAAAACCGGAACATGAGTTAAACTGCGGAGGCTGCGGTTACAATTCCTGCCGGGAAAAAGCGCAGGCGGTATTGGAAGGAAAGGCAACCTTAACCATGTGTCTTCCTTATCTGAAAGAACGGGCGGAATCCTTTTCCGATACTATTATTACCAATACCCCAAATGGAATTATCGTACTCAACGAAAATCTTGAAGTTCAACAAATTAACGCCGCGGCCTGCCGGATTTTTAATACCACCTCGCGGGATATTTTGGGAGATCAGGTTGTCCGTGTTTTGGATCCCGCGCCTTTTATCGAAGTATGCCAACAGCAAAAAAATATTTACGGCCGGCGGGTATACCTGGCGGATTATAAAAAATATATAGACCAGACTATTATCTACGATAAAAACTACCACATCATCATCGGTATCATGCGGGATATTACAAACGAAGCAGTACGAAAAGCGGCAAAGGAAGAATTTAGCCGGAATGCTATTGAGATCACCGATAAGGTGATTAAAAAACAGATGTGGACGGTTCAAGAGATTGCTTCTCTCCTGGGGGAGACCACGGCGGAAATCAAGGTCGCCCTGACCAAGCTAAAGGAGACTCTGAACCATGAATGAACTTTGTATTGATATGGGTTTCGTGAATCTCAACAAATATGGAGAACAGCTTTGCGGAGATCACGTCGAAATTGTTCCTTTAGAGGACAAACTAACTGTGATGGTTTTAGCCGATGGCCTGGGGAGCGGGGTTAAGGCCAGTATTCTTTCCACTTTAACCGCAAAAATTATTTCCACCATGATGGCTAATTTGCTTACGGTGGAAGACTGTGTGGATACCATTGCCGCAACCCTGCCCGTTTGCAGGGAACGTCAAATCGCCTATTCCACTTTTACCATTATCCGTATTGCCGATAACCAGGATGCGGAGATCATCCAATACGATAACCCGCATGTGATTCTACTCCGCCAGGGGAAAAATTTTGATTACCCAAAAACCACCCAAATTGTAGAAGATAGTTCAACCAATAAAAATTTGTCCATAGGACGGAAAATTATTTATAAAACCCGGCTCGAGATACATGAGGATGATACGTTTATTGCTATGAGTGACGGGGCGGCCCATGCCGGATCGGGGCGGACTCTCAATCTCGGCTGGCAGCGGGAAAATATCATATCGTTTATGGAAGGTGTCTATAACCGGGAGTATACCGCCAAGACCCTGAGTTCCATACTGCTGGATAAATGTTATTCGCTCTACGGCGGTGAACCCGGCGACGACACTACAATCTGTACGGTGAAGATCCGCCGCCGGCAGTCTGTCAGCCTTTTAATCGGCCCGCCTTTGAATCCCGCGGAGGTTCCTAAAATGATGAGTCTCTTTTTTTCCAAGGAGGGAAAACACATAATCTGCGGGGGAACTACATCGGCGCTGGCGGCGGAATTTTTAGGGAAACCACTGGAGACGGGGATTCCCCGTTATGCGGACCCGGATATTCCCCCCACCGCGAAGATAAGCGGGGTAGATCTGGTCACAGAAGGGGCTGTTACCATCCACAAGGTGCTGGAATACGCCCAGGATTATATCAGGGACAACGGCAGTTATGCCCGGTGGAATTCCGGAAAGGACGGGGCTTCGGAGATCGCCCGGCTCCTTTTTGAGGAAGCCACGGATATTAATTTTTATGCGGGCAGGGCCGTTAACCCCGCCCATCAAAACCCGGATCTGCCTGTTTCTTTCAATATCAAGATGCGTTTAGTTGACGAGCTTGCCTCATGTTTAAAAGAAATGGGAAAGCGGATAAAGGTCAGTTATTTTTAGAGTAAACAACCGGCGTTGCCGGAAACAATTTGAGAAGAGTAAACCTGTGTTGACTCTTCATGGAGGTTTTATATGAGCATATTTGATTTGAAAGGAAAAGTTGCCCTGGTGACGGGCGCTTCTTCGGGACTCGGCGTTCAATTTGCAAAGGCCCTGGCAAAGCAGGGCGCGGATCTGGCAATTATGGCCAGGAGGCAGGAAAAACTTGATGATGTCAGGAAAACCATAGAAGGCATGGGTGCACGCTGCCTTGCACTTAAATGTGACGTACTGAAAAATGACGAGATAAAGGCCGTTGTCGGCAATGTCAAAGAACACTACGGCCGGATCGACATTTTGGTAAACAATGCGGGTACCGCCCGGTCAAATCCCGCCGAATCACAGTCCGATGATGATTGGAACGCGGTGATCAATACCAATCTGAACAGCGTGTATTTCGTCGCCAGGGAAGTGGGCAAGGTTATGATCGAACAAAAATACGGCAAGATCATCAATGTGGGGTCAATCCATAGCAGCGCGGCCATGGCTACCAGCCCCTTAAACGCCTATTGCGCCTCAAAAGGCGGCGTACTGATGCTTACCAGGGCGCTGGCGACTGAATGGGCGAAATACAACATTACCGTTAATGCCATCGGTCCGGCGTATTTCCTTTCGGAAATGACCGATACCGTCATGAGCAATCCCGCTTTCGCGAATATCGTTAAGACCTATTGTCCCGCGGGCCGGCCGGGGAAGGAGGGGGAATTGGACGGAGCCGTCGTCTATTTCGCGTCCGATGCGTCCAGTTATACGACAGGCCAACTGCTTTCCATCGACGGCGGCTGGACGGCGATTTAACATCATTAACCACAGGAGGATCGTTTGTTTATGGGAAAGATATTCAACAAAAGGAATCTGCTGACCTGCGCCCTGCTTCTGCCCCTGATTGCCATAGCCGAGGTGTTGCTTTTTCTGCTTAAGCTTCCGGCATGGCCGGTCATGGTCTGCATGGTTTCATTCTTTCTTGCCGAACAGGAACGGGGGAAAACCGGCCATATCGTATTGGGCGGCGCCCTCGGAGAATTGAGCTGCCTGATTCTCAACCTCGTTTTTATACCGCTGATCTGGCTGCCAATCTTCGGGGACACGGCCCGCTTTGCCGGAGTCGTGGTTTTTGTTTTGATATTTGTCGGGCTTATCGTACTGCTGCTCGGCGTCCTGCCAAAGTTTTTTAACTCCTTTGCCTTTCTGTTCTTTTTGGCGTCCACCCTCGGATATAAATCCGACACCGTACCTGAGTTCCTCGCAAAACTGCCGCTGCCCCTTGTCTGGATGGCTGAAACCCTGGCGGGAGGCGTTCTCATCATACTGGGCTGTGTGGGCATCGGAAGGATTGTAAAAAAAGCAGTCGAAAAATAACCGGGCTTGAAACGGTTCTGTATAGAAACGAGGCTGTCCGGAAAGCAAGGCCATCCTTTCCGGACAGCCCTTTTTGGCAGCCGTATAGAGCTGCCCACCTTTTGTTATCATTCGGAACTTTCGGTCTACGGCGCCTGCCGGATGTGTATGGTAGAGAACGGGCGGGGAGGTCTTGAGGCCGCCTGTTCAACGCCGCCCAAGGCGGGGATGCGGATAAAGACCAATACGGAACGGCTGCGGAAATACCGCAAGATGATTCTGGAACTGCTTCTGTCCAACCACTCTCGGGACTGTACCGCCTGTGAAAACAACGGGCATTGCAAACTCCAGGAATTGGCGGAACGGTTTAATATCCGGGAACTCAGGTTTCCTAACGCCAGGGCTAAAAACGCGATTGACGATTCTTCGGTCTGCATTACCCG
>JAITLF010000226.1 GCA_031278025.1 Treponema sp. | reverse complement strand
CGTTCTGAATCAGCGCCTGGGTCGCCCGCAGATCCTCCGGAGGAATGGGGGTGTACTCCCGTTCAATGGACCCGTTGGCCATTATCACGGGCTTTCCCTTTTCGTCGTACTTCCATTTCCACTGGCCGTCGATATTCACCGAAACCGTAACCCGGTCTATCGCGGGGCTCCGTTCCTCCTGAATCTGGCGGCTGTTTATTTCTTCGTTATTGGTCAGGGTATGCTGGGTAACCTCTCCGTAGAGATTGGACATATCCCGGTAGGCCGGAGCGGTCTGTCCTTCCACCCCCGCGGGACCCTCGGGAGTAAAGCCCGTACCCTTCCAGGAGGTATCCGAGGTGGACTGGGAACGGGTTATGGATCTTACCCGTTCCGAATCATCGTAGGGGGTACTGGGATTATCCGGCTGTATGGTGATGGGGAAGAATTCCGAGGTATTGATGTTCTTCTGGGACATATCCATATCAATTTTGATATTGAGATCCCGGACCCGGTCGGAGGTATAGGTCTGCTGAAGGGAGTTCAGTACCGTGGCCCGGTATTTGGCTTCCTGCAGCTGGATGATCTTCTGTTCCCGCTCGATCCGGGTAAGCCGGTCCCATTCCGCAAGGCCGGCGAAGTCGTTCAACTGGAGGCCGTTCTGATCGGTGATGACGATGTTTTCGTCCTTGAGCCCCTCCAGGGCAAATTTGAGGAGCTTCTGAATACCTTCAATTTTTTTGCGGTTTTCCGTAATGTCGCTGCCCGGCCTGGGGGTGAGGATAACACTGGCGGTAACCGGGTTTTGATCCGAGGCGAAAAGTTCCCGTTTGGGCATAACAACGGTAACATTGGCGTCGTCCACCTCGTCCAGGGCCTTAATATGGTCCGTTATCATCTGTTTAATCGCCCGTTGAAGGTTAACGTTCCGTTCAAAGTCCGTAAGGGTCCACCGCTCCCGGTCAAAGATGGCCCAGGGATCGGTCCCCGAAGGGATAAGGTCTTCCCGGATAAGCAGGGACCGGATCCGCCGGGCCGTCTTTTCGTCGGGTACCATGATGGTTCCCGTGGCGGAAACCGAGGTTTTGATTCCCTCTTCGTTTATTCTGGTAATTATCCGGTCCCGGGCATCCTCGTCCCTGATGGGAGCGTCAATAACCGGTACCATGGTGGGTGCGGAGGATACCATCGCCAGAGCTACTACGCCGCCGATGGCGGCGGCCACAATGCCCAGAAGGATGATCTTCTGCACCAAAGACCATTTCCCCCAAAGGGATGTGATCTGATGGATAATTTTTTTTAACAGTTCGTTCATTATTCCCCTCCCCAGAAGAACCTTTTATCTTTAAGCGGCGGCCTGCAGACGATCCCCGCCGCGGAACGGCGGGAAAACTGCCGGCGCTATCTGGTATTGATCAGATCCCTCCAGCCCTGAACCAGACGGCTCAGTATGGTTCTGGTGATGTTTAAGGACATATTGGCCCGCGCCTGGGCAATAGTTATGTCGTGAATATCCACCGAATCGGGATCGGTAATGGCCGCCTGGGCCAGACTGCTCGACTCCTGCTGCAGGCCGCTTACCTTGTCCAGGGCCTTGAGCATGGCGTCTTCAAAAGTACCGGAACGGATCACCGCTTCGGCGCCAATCTTTTCCCCCAAAGCCGATATGGCGCGCCCCGAAGCCGCATAGGGCTGTTTCAGGGAAACCAGGTGGTTGGGATGGGTTACCGTCATGGGTACCTTGTCGCCGTTTACTAATTCAGGCCGGTAAATAGTCATATTCCCCTCCGCTTATACTCAAATTTTATCTGCTGCCGATGTCCAGGGCCCGTGAAAACATGGCCTTGTAACCTTCCACGATGGAAGCGTTGGCCTCATAGGCCCGGGACGCAGCAATCATATCAACCATTTCGGTAACGATATCGACATTGGGCATCTCCACATATCCCGCCCGGGGACCGGTCTTGATGGCATCCGGATGGGTAGGATCGTACACCAACCGAAGTTCCGTCGTGTAGTCTTTCTGCACCTCCGCAACCCGCACCCCTTTGCCCACGCCGTTATCCAGCGATTCGGGAAGAAAAGGGGACCTCCAGTAGGGTCCCTCCACCCTAGGCCGCAAAACTACCCGGCTCCTCCTGAAAGGACCCCCCTCGGCGGTACGGGTAGTTGAAACGTTGGCCATATTGTCGGCGATCACATCCGTACGGAACCGCTCGGCGCTCATCCCGGAAGCCGCTATATTAATCGAACTGAAAAGTCCCATATCCTACTCCTACCGCAACGCTAATTCTACCTGGGCGAACTCAAAAGCCTGACTCTGGGCCATGAGGGTATAGGTCATCTGATTTTCCAGGGCCAGCATGACTTCCTGTTCCGGGTCAACATTGTTTCCATTGTTCCGAGAGGTGCTGAGGTAATCCACCACCCGCCGGGGTTCCACATCCCGGTAATCCTGTTCCCGCCAGTTGGGAATGTGCCGGGGATCGGTCAACTTCAACTCCAGAGGCGGCTTCTGTTTTTCCGTATTCAGAACTTTCTTCAACTCGCTCTCGAAATTGACTTCCGACCGTTTGAAATTGGGTACCCCCGCGTTCGCTATGTTATTGGCGATAACATTCCGCCTGACGAGATTCGCGTCCATACCCCGATGAAGCAAATCTACCGTCTTGGAAAAAGTATTCACACTCATTCGGTTCTTTCCTCTTATATATTCATCGGTACTTTTGAAGCGCGGATTAAGGAAAACATGCCTCAATTCTGAAAATTAAGGAGAGAGAGGAAGTCGCGGCAACATCGTTGCCGACCCCTCGCTTCGGCCTTCTGCGTGTTCCACCCCTCTAAGGGGACTTTTCCCCAGGGGCCCAAGGCTTCCGGAGGTTTGGAACGGCGTCTCAAATCATAAAATATACCGCCCCATATCCTGATCGGTTACCAAATCGGCAAGCCGCTCATTGACGTATGCCTTGGTAATGGGAATTGTGGCCGGGCTTATATCCGGCGCCTCAAAAGAAAGGTCTTCCAACAGAGCTTCCATAATAGTATGAAGCCGACGAGCGCCTATGTTCTCAAGTTTGGAATTCACCTCCGCAGCCAAAGTCGCCAGATATTCTATCGCTTCCGAATCGAATTCAATGTCCACCCCCTCGGTGGCCAAAAGCCCGATGTACTGTTTGGTCAGGGCGTTCTTGGGTTCCGTGAGTATCCTGAGGAATTCATCCTTGCCCAGGGATTCCAACTCCACACGCAGGGGGAAACGGCCCTGAAGTTCGGGGATCAGGTCAGAAGGTTTGCTCACATTGAAGGCGCCGGCAGCGATGAAGAGGATGTGGTCCGTATTAACCGGCCCCCACTTAGTGGTAACGGTAGCCCCCTCCACAATGGGGAGTATGTCCCGCTGTACTCCTTCCCGGGATACGTCGGGACCACCGCCCCGCTCTCCCTTGACCGCTATCTTGTCTATCTCGTCAATGAAGACTATGCCCGTCTCTTCCACCCGCTGCCGGGCATCATCGCTCACCCTATCCCGGTCTATGAGTTTTTCCGTCTCTTCGGCGATAAGGATTTCCCGGGCGCGGCTTACGGAAACCAGCTTCTTCTTCTTGTTGCCTCCAAAAAACCCGGCTATCCCAGAAAGACTTGATTCCAACTCTTCCAGACCGCCGCCCATCATCTCTATAGAGGGAAACTGAGGGGTCTGGCTCACGGTGATTTCTACCATACGGCCTTCGAGTTTCCCGTCCTTTAGCAAGGCCTTAAATTTCTCCCTGAGGGAATTGTCGTTCTTGTCCCGCTTCCGGTCGTTAACCGCTTCTTCGGCTTCCGCTTCCGGGAGAATATTGTCCCCTGTCCCCTTGTCTTCGCCGGCCTTGTCCTGCCGGACCGGGATGCCTACCTGTATGGCCGCCCCCATGAGGGCGGGACCGGACCCGCTCTCATTACCCGGATTAATGGAATAGACCCCCATGGGCCGTATCACCGGCGCGGTACCCGGCTTACTATCCGCCTTAGCCTTTTTCCCTGTTCCCGGAAGTAACAGATCGAGCAGGGCTTCCGCGGCCCGCCTTTTGGCTTCCACAGTAACGGATTCCTGCATCTCCTGTTTTACCATCTGAACACCTGCCGCCATAAGATCGCGGATCATAGATTCCACGTCCCGGCCTACATAGCCGACTTCGGTGTACTTAGTGGCCTCTACCTTGATGAACGGGGAACCCGCCAGCTTCGCGAGCCGCCGGGCTATCTCGGTCTTGCCAACTCCCGTGGGACCTATCATGAGGATATTCTTGGGGGCTATGTCTTCCCTAAGTTCCGGATCAATTTTAAGCCTGCGTATCCTGTTCCGCAGGGCCACAGCTACCGCCCGCTTCGCTTTCTTCTGTCCAACGATATATTTATCCAATTCAAAGACGATCTCCCGGGGGGTCAGGCGATCTAGATTCTGTTCGCTTTTCTTCTCACGTATCATTAAAGTTCCTCCAGGATGATCTGATTGTTGGTATAAATACAAATGCCGCCCGCTACGCTCAGACTCCGCTCGGCGATTTCCTTCGCGGTCAGAGAGCTTCCGTCCAGGTAGGCCAGAGCCGCCGCGTAGGCATAATTACCGCCTGAACCTATGGCCAAGGCATCGGCCGCCGGTTCTATCACATCCCCAGTGCCGGATATAAGCAAGGTCTTACTTTTGTCCGCCACCAGGAGCATGGCCTCAAGGCGTCTCAGGCTGCGATCGGTACGCCATTCCTGAGCCAGCTCTACCGCCGCCCTGGTAAGGTCCCCGGAGTATTCCTTGAGTTTCGCCTCAAAACGGTCAAAGAGGGTGAAGGCATCGGCAGTCGCGCCGGCAAAACCGCAGAGTACCTTGCCGTCCAAAAGACGCCTCACCTTGCGGGCGTTGTTCTTCATCACCGTTTCCCCAAAGGTTACCTGTCCATCGCCGGCCATGGCGACTTTGCCGTCCCTTCGTACCGCTATCACGGTGGTAGAACGGACGATGGGACGTCCAACGTCCACAGGGCCATAAACACTGTTATTTCTCGCCATCCTATTCATGTTATGTCCTTTCATTTCTTTATAAAACTGTCCTTCATCGGCATCCACCCCTCAGTCATCCCGCGATCCGTGGGGATGTGTCTCCGAATAAATCCGTTTAAGCCCTTCAATATCCACATGGGTGTACCGCTGGGTGGTGGAAAGACTCACGTGCCCCAGGAGTTCCTGCACCACCCGTACATCACATCCTGAATTGACCAGGTGAGTAGCAAAGGTGTGGCGAAGGGCGTGGGGATGCACATTTTTATGCAGGCCGGACTGCTCCGCGTATCGGGAGATAATCCACCGCAAACCGCCGGTAGAAATGGGGCCGCCCCGTCGGTTGATAAAAAGACGGTCCGTGGGATGTTCCGCAGGGATACAGATGGGGCGCACCAAGATCCAATCCGCCAGGGCTGTCCGCGCGTCCTCGGAAAAGAAAACGCACCGTTCCTTGTTCCCCTTGCCTATTACGCGGGCCCCGCTTAAATCCCGTTCCAGAGAACCCAGTGAAAGAGAAGCGGCTTCGGAAACACGCAGGCCTGCAGAATACATGATGAGGATCAGGGCCGTGTCCCGGGGTGGCCACAGTATCTTCTTTTCTTCCGGGAGTTCCGCGAATTCCGCCATTTCGTTTTCCCACAGAAAAACCGGCAGGGAAAGGGGAATCTTGAGGTTCCGCAGGGCGGCGGAAGGATCGTCCTTTCGGATGTTCATCCGGATAAGCCAGCGGTAAAATCCTCGAATAGAAGAAAGCGCCCGATTAATGCTGACCGCCGCGTTCCCTTGGAAGCTTGCCTCGCCTATAAACCCCCGCACATCGCCGATTTCCGCAGTAACCGGATCGATGTTATGATTCACGCAATAATCCCCAAAACGGGAAAGATCCTGGGTATAGGCGCGTAGTGTTTCTACCGATACGCCCCGCACGGAACGGAGGTAGGTAAGGTACTCCCGCATTTTTAAGGATTGAATGTTCATGCGAACCGCAGGCGGGCCTTCCCTCCGCTCCACCGGGACACTCACGCTATTCTTCATCAAAACCACCCTTGGGTTCGCCTTCTTCCCCGTCCTCGGAATGGAGATAATCACACTCCGGATTTATGCAGGCTTTATGGGACCCGTTTTTCTTGTCGTATTTTTCCACCAGAAACTGCCCGCATTGAGGACACTGGATGTTGGTAGGCTTAAAGTGGCTGATAAAATCGCAGTCAGGATAATTGGTACACCCGAAAAACTCCTTTCCCCGGCCCCGTGTTTTCCGGGCCACGATGTCCCCGCCGCATTTGGGGCATTTCGCCAGAGGAATAGATTTGGTGTTCCGACACTCGGGGAAACCGGAACAGGCAAGAAAGAACCCGAAACGGCCAAGTTTCTTGAACATGGGCTTGCCGCACTTTTCGCACACATAGTCTGTTTTTTCATCCAAGGAACCTTTGTAGGATTCAAGGCTCTTCCCAACCTTGTCCACCCGGTCCTTAAAGGGATCGTAAAACTCGCGGATTATTTCCAGCCAGTTAACCTCATCCTTGGCAACCTCGTCCAGTTTGGTTTCTATTGAAGCGGTAAAGTCCACGTCCACCACATTAGGGAAGTATTCCACCAGCATCTTATTGATGAGCTTCCCCAGGATGGTAGGGATAAGCTGCTTACTGGACCGGGTTATGTAGTAGCGATCCTGCAAGACCGAGATAATGGGGGCATAGGTGGAAGGCCGGCCTATGCCTTTTTCTTCCAGGATTTCGACAATGGTAGCGTCGGTGTACCGGGAAGGTCCCCGGGTAAAGTGCTGTTCGGAATGGAAATTTTCCACCACGACGTGATCCCCGATTTTCAAATCCGGATAGGGATTCCCCTTGTCGTCTTTGGAAACCAGGTGTTTCATCACCTTATAAAATCCCTTCTCGATGACCTTAGTTCCGGCAATGCGGAAGATCGCCCCCCCCGCCTTTATGTCGGCGCTCTGGGTCTTGGTCCGGGCGTTTTTCATCTGACTTGATACAAAGCGTTCCCAGATGATAGAATAGAGTTTAAGCTGATCCTTGGAGAGGTGATCCTTCATCTCTCGGGGGGTGTAGATGACGTAGGTGGGGCGTATACACTCATGGGCGTCCTGGGCTTTTTTCCCCACCGAGTATTCCAGGGCCTTCTCCGGCAGGTCCTGGGGATACTTCTCCCCTATCCAGGCGCGGACTTCTTCCACAGCAACCGGGGAAATTCTCACCGAATCGGTACGCATGTAGGTAATAAGCCCCACACGGGAACTGCCTACGTTTACCCCCTCATAGAGTTGCTGGGCAATTTGCATGGTTTTTCTGCCCGTAAAACCCAGGCGGTTGGCGGCGGTTTGCTGGAGCTGGGACGTAGTAAACGGCGGCTTAGGTTTGATAGACTTTTCGGTCTCCCTGATGTCCGAAACCACATAGTCGGTGTTGGAAACCTGCTCCTTAATGGCGTTTACTGCCACCTCATTCCTGAGTTCCGGCTTGTTCCCCTGCCAGGACACCATCTGGGCGGTAAAAATGGAACGCCCCACCCGGAAGTCCGCGTCAAGAGTCCAGTATTCTTCGGGGATGAAGGATTCAACTTCCTTTTCCCGTTCGCAGATAAGGCGCAGGGCCACGGATTGTACCCGGCCGGCGGAAAGCCCGTTCTTCACCTTCTTCCAGAGCAAGGGGGAAAGATTATATCCCACCAGGCGGTCTAATATCCGCCGGGCTTTTTGGGCGTTTACCATGGACTCATCTATGACCCTGGGCCTTGCCAGGGCTTCCCTGACAGCGTTGGGGGTTACCTCGTCAAAACTGACCCGTTGAATGGAAATCTTATCCGACTTCGCCATGATGGCGTTTTTAAGGTGCCAGGCTATGGCCTCCCCTTCCCGGTCCGGGTCGCTGGCCAGGAGTACGGCCTCCGCTTTCCTGGCATCTCCCTGAAGCTCTTTAAGGAGTTTAGCCCTGCCCCTAACGGTGATATACTCAGGCGCAAAGTCATGGTCCACATCTATGGCCATCCGGGATTTGGGAAGATCGATCAAGTGTCCCTTACAGGCCTTTACCGTAAATGAGGATCCCAGGTATTTCTCTATAGTTTCCGCTTTATGAGGAGATTCCACAATGACAAGGGTCTTTTTATTCTGATTCTTCACCCTGCTCTTCCTGCCGGGCGCTTTCTTTTCGCTCGTCCTTGTCTGGGGCTTTACCGCCATACCTGTTTCCCTCATAACCGTATATTCAGAGAACGCGCCAGAGACACTGCCACGGCAGATCCATCTGAAAGGATACTATCCACATTTTCCCCGCTTATTTCAATGTCCCATTCGACGAGGATCTCTCTCGCCCCCTCTATAATCCGTCCTCCGTCTTCGGCCAGGGCACGGCATCCTTCTCCCCAGGGCGAAGCTATCCCGGCGGAAGCTATCCAAAGATCCTTACCCTGTTCAAGGGCAAATTGAGCGGTGATGAGGGCACCCGATAAAGCCGGCGCTTCCACGATAAGAATGCCACGGGCCAGGGCGGCGATGATACGGTTCCGGGCGGGGAAGCGCCATTTAGCCGACTCCGTCCCCGGCGGGTATTCGCTTATCAGGGCCCCGCCGTTTTCGAGGATAGCCCGGGCTACCCCCCGGTTTGTGGCGGGAAACACCATATCCGGTCCGGACCCCAAAACCGCTATGGTTTTCCCGCCCCCGGCCAAGTTTCCTCGGTGAGCCATGGCGTCTATGCCCAGGGCAAGCCCCGATACTACGGGAACACCTCCGCGCCCCAAATCACGGGCTATGTCGTAGGCCTGGCCCGCCGCGTACCCCGAAGGTCGGCGGGTTCCCACCACCGCCGCTAGGGGTCTTTCCGGATCCGGAAGCGCTCCCCGGTAAAAAAGCACTACCGGAGGATCGTAAAGCTCCCGGAGCAGAGGCGGATAGGCGCTTTCTCCATAGGAAGCCCACCCTATCCCCCGCTGCCGGGCCGCCCGGTCGTCTTTTTCGGCCTGTAACCTCAAAGCATCCATGTTCCAGGGATAGTCCCTTCGGGGCGTTCCCAAAATTCGAAGTATATCCTCTTTAGACAGCCGGGCAAGGTCTTCTTCCCTATCAAATTCATTACACAGCCTGATCCGGCAGGGGCCGGAATACCCGGGTATTTGCCGGACGATTAGGTCCAAAAGACCCCGTCCGCTACCCATAATATACTTCTATATGCCGCTTGTTCTGTTCCGCTTCCTGTTTCTTATCGACATCTTTAGTAATTGAAAGAATGCGATCATAGAGTTCTATCGCTTCCCGGTATTGAGACATCATATAATAGGCCCGAGCAAGAACAAACATCCCGTCCACATCGTTTTTCGAAAGTTCCAGGAACCGGACCAGATGGGGAATGGCATCCCCGGGCCGATTAAGATCGAAGGTATACAGCACTCCCAGGGCATACCGGGGCCGGCTATAAGACCCGTCAAGATCGATGGCCGTAAGGAATGCGGATTCCGACAGGGCGTAGTACCGGTCCCGCCGACCCTCGCCTATCGTCTCCGGCGTTCCCTTGGCCACCCTGGCGGCGGAAATCCCCGTCATATACCGCAGGGCAGGATCTTCGGCGTTGTAGTTCATGGCCTGTTCCAGGGCTTCCAGGGCTTCCTGGTGAAGCCCCCGGTCCTGGAGACGGACGGCCAGTATCTTCCAGTAAACCCCCACCTGGGCCGCGTCCCGGACATGAGCTTCAATGCGTTTCTCATAGAGGGCCAAGGCGTTTCGCAGGCCCTCTACGGTTTCGGGAGGTCCACCCCGCCCGGAAATCCCGGCAATCCGCGAAGCCATGCCGCTACGGACCCGGCTTTTTTGGATGTTCAGAAAAAGAGTCAGACCCGTAGCAACGATCACCAGCACAGCAAAGCCGGCAACCGCTTCTTTCGTGATTTTCATCGCGCTCCGCCTTAGCCGGGGGAATCGGTGCAGGACCGGAGTTTCGGCAAATAACGCCGGTGGTTTTCTCTCAGCATTGAATTATCCACATGAGTATATATCTGCGTCGTGACCAAATCCGCATGGCCCAGCAGTTCCTGTACAGACCTAAGATCCGCGCCTCCTGAAAGCATTTCGGTAGCGAAACTATGGCGCAACGTGTGCAGTTGGGAACTCATGCCGACTTGCGAGGTAACGCCGGCGTAATTTTTCCATATTCCCTTTCGGGAAAGCCGTTTTCCGGTTCTGCCGAGGAATAGGGCGTCGAGCCGCCTGCCTCCCGCCAATACGGGCCTGGCCTCTTCAACGTACCGTTTAAGCCAGGCCTCGGCTTCGGCGCCGAAGACTACCAGACGTTCCTTACTCCCCTTGCCCAGCACCCGGGCTATCCCTTCGGAAAAAAAAATATCCCCCAGGTTTAGGGCAACCGCTTCCGAAACCCGGATGCCTGAAGAATAGATGAATTCGAAAAGGGCCCTGTCCCGAAGACCGGTGGGAGTCCCCGTATCCACGGAATTCAGCATCTCGTCGATGCGTTCCCGGGGATGTACCGAGGGAAGGCGCAGGGTTCTCCGGGGGCCTTCCAGAAGTTCGGCGGGATTATCGGAACGCAGACGTTCCGCCACCATAAAACGATAAAAAGAACGGAGTACGGAAACCGCCTTTCCTACGGACCGCATATCAATCCCATCCCGACTGCGGCGTAAATCCATATACCGGATCAGATCCCCTGCTTCCGCCTGTTCCGGCGTGAGCCCCTCGCTTTTAAGCCACTCCAAAAAAAAGCTCATTTCAAAGCGATAGGTCTCCACCGTCAGCCGGGCCCGGCGTTCCACCGAAACAAGATGAGAATAGTAGTGATCCAATAAGGACCGTTCCCTCGCCAAGCTAAACGCCCTTTCCGGCGGAACCGAATTTTTCGGCGTCTCTTTCCATATTGTACTTCCGGTCCCGGAGCAGGGTCGGCACTTCGATGTCGTCGTCCCGGTAGCGATGTCGCGAAAGGTATTCGGGAGTTCCCTTGGACCGTTCGGTAATGCTCATGAACTCCCCGTACCCTATGTAATCCCCTTTCCCGACCTTTGCCGTTTCCTGCGGCTGCTGCTCCTGTTCCTGCTTCGTAATCATGCCGTTCTTGAAGCCCGTAGCGATAACCGTTACCTGGAGCTTGTCTCCCAGGGAGGTGTCCGCCGTTTGGCCGATGATGATGTGGGCGTCGGGATCAGCATTCTTGGTAATGTAGTTCACCACCGCTTCGTATTCCACAAGGGATATGTCTTCACTGCCGGAAACATTGACCAGAATATGCTTGGCCCCCTCAATGGAATTGTCTTCCAGCAGGGGGTTTTCAATCGCGTTCGCAGCGGCCTGTTCGGCCCGGCCATCGCCGGAACCGGAACCTATTCCCATCAGGGCGTCGCCCTGATCCTTCATGGTGGTTTCCACATCCGCGAAATCCAGGTTCATGTCCCCTAAATTGGTGATAAGTTCCGAAATGCCCTGCACTCCCTGCCTGAGCACGTCATCGGCCATCTTAAACGCTTCTCTGATGGGAGTTTTTTTATCGACTATGCGCATCAAGTGTTGATTGGGAATGACGATGAGGGTATCTACCGCGTTCCTCATCTTGGCGATCCCGTCCTCGGCAAGCTGCATCTTGTACCGCCCTTCAAAGGCGAAAGGTTTGGTTACGACCCCTACAGTTAGGGCGCCGCTCTCCTTGGCTATCTGGGCGATTACCGGTGCGGAACCCGTCCCGGTCCCGCCTCCCATACCGGCGGTGATAAACACCATACGCGCCCCTTTAAGGGCATTGGCCAGCATATCCCGGTCTTCCTGGGCGGCCTGCTCGCCGACCTCCGGTTTGCCCCCCGCGCCGAGTCCGGAAGTAAGCACGGAACCTATAGGCAGCTTGATCGGCGCCTTGCACTTATTCAGCGCCTGCACGTCCGTATTAGCCGCGATAAACTGTACTTGCTGCAATCCACATTCGATCATCCGGTTAACCGCGTTTGATCCGCCGCCACCAGCCCCGATAACTTTAATAATAGTCGGACCAGGGTCCGATACCATTCCGTCAAATACTTGGATATTATTCATAATCCCCCCCAAAAAAACATTAGGCTTAAATTATTAAAAAAATTCTTTCTTGAACCAATCCGCCAACCGGCTGAAAAGCGATGCCTGTCCTTTCTCCTGGGGATAGGATGCCCCGCCCCTTTCGGGAATACTCCCGCGCTCCCTGTCGTTCCCTTCAAGCACCAACCCTACCGCGGCGGCGTAAGCCGGGGTACGGTATCCGTCCACCAGTCCGCCCAATGAATTGGACAAAGGGACGCCGATTCTAACCGGTATCTTGAATACATAGGTAGCCAATTCCGCGGCACCCAAAAGTTGAGCGCCCCCTCCCGTTAAAACTATACCCCCGCCCAAAGGCCGGGTCAAGGGAAGACTCTCCAGTCTTTGCTTTACCAGGGTAAATATCTCTTCCATCCGCAACAGGATGATTCGCATGACGTGGGTGCGTGGAATGGGCAGAGGCGGACGGCCCCCGACGCCCGGAACGATGATATCGTCGTCCCCTTCCAGAAGCTCTTCCCAGCAACACCCGGCATCAAGCTTGATCCGTTCCGCCGTCTCGAAGGAAAGATGAATAACCTCCGCGATATCGCCGGTAACCCGCGCCCCCCCCACCGGAACGGCGGTGGTGGAAAAAGGCGTCCCCTGGGAATACACCAGTACGTCCGTAGTGCCCCCGCCCAGATCTATCAGGGCGCAGCCTAATTCTTTTTCTTCCTCGGTCAAAACCGCCCGGCCGGCGGCCAGGGACTGGAGGACCAGATCGTTAACCTTGAATCCGGCGCGGTTAACGCACTTGATGAGGTTCTGGGCGGAAGTAACCGGACAGGTGATGATATGGACCTCCGCCTCAAGGCGCACGCCTATCATATCCAGGGGATCCCGTATGAACTTCTGATCGTCCACAATATAGGACTGGGGGATAACCGCCAGCACCTGCCGGTCCATAGGGATAACCACAGCCCGAGCCGCCTCAAGGACGCGGCTGAGATCATCCTTCCCTATCTCACGGGTTTCCCGGTTCTTACCGGTTACCGCCACAACCCCCCGGGAATTAATCCCGTCAATATGATTTCCGCCTATGCCGGTCCAGCAGGAATGAACCTCCTGGCCGCTCATCATCTCCGCAGCTTCAACGGCAGCCGTCACCGATCTGAGGGTGGCTTCGATATTTACCACCACCCCTCTCCGGAGGCCCGAAGACGGGCTCATCCCGACGCCGGTTATTTCAAGAGTCCCGTTTTCATTGCGCTCGCCGATAACAGCGCAGACCTTTGTCGAACCTATATCAAGGCCGACAACCAAATCGTCGTTAGCCAGAAACGGCCTCCTTATTCCCTATAAGACGCAGTACCGGTCCGTAAATCAATGTCCCCGACCGATACGCCGCCCGTTGACTCCAAAACATCGATCATCAGGATCATGTGCCTGAGCGTATCCTCATCCAAATCAGCATCTATCCGGAACCGTATCGAGCTGTGTACCGGGTAGAGAATCAAATCAAACCCGTCAAAAGTCTTTCTGTTTATACGGATTTCCGAAACCGCTGTCAATAGCTCAGGGAATGCGGCGCTTATCCGGGCAAGAGACGCCAGAAAGGGCTCGAACATCCCAGGAAGGCGGGTCCCCAAAGCGGGGTCCGAAAAAACAAGGCCGGAAACAAGGGGTATTGACGAAGGAAGCATGGGAAAGCCGCCGTCATTCCCTATCTTGATAATCACCCCAAAGCGGTCAAAGTACACCGGCCTCGTCCTGCCGCCTATCAGCGCCAGAGACATGGCCGTAATCTTTCTGGGTTCAAGCTGGATGCGCAGCGTATCAGGGTACTGTTTGACGACACGGGCGGATTCCACCGGGTAGAAATTTTCAAGCCTGAGGCGGATCGTTTCCACATTCACCGTCATAAAAGACGAGCGGGGGCTTATCCCCGCCAGGGCCAGGATGGCCGCCTTGTCAAGGCTGGAAATACCCGACACGTCAACCACCGACAGGGGAAGCAGGGGGGTGATTCCAAAGAGCCAGGCAAGCTCCGCGCTCAGGATACCGGCGACCACCAGGAGGACCCGTTTAAGCCGTTTATCCATGACCGAACCGCTCCCGGTTTTGGGAGCCGCCCTTTTGTTCGAAAGGGTATACTCAAAGGCCAAAGATTACCTCTGCTTCTTTTCTATGCCGGGATACATTGGCGATTAAGCCAGCCATGATGAGCGTTGTAGCCAGCGAAGAACCACCGGCGGAAAAAAACGGCAACGGGATTCCTGTGGCGGGCAACATTCCCGAAACCACCGCCACATTGGAGAGAACTTGAGAACAGATCATCGTTACCATCCCAAAGGCTAAAAGACGCCGGAACGTATCCTCTGAACGTAAGGCCGCCCGGTATCCCCGGTAGGCAAAGACGGTAAAAACCAGGAAGAACAGCAGTATGCCAAAAAAGCCGAATTCTTCCGCGTAGGAAGAAAAGATAAAGTCGGAATGAATTTCCGGTACGCTCGCTATCTTCTTGGTACCCTGGCCTATCCCTTTTCCCCACGCCCCGCCTGAGCTTATGGTCAGGAGGGACGACCGCACCTGATACCCGGCGCCACGGGGTTCCCACTCGGGTCTGATGTAACTGATAAGCCGCCTAAGACGGTGTTCCCTGCTTAGTACCAGGAGCGCCGAGATGGGGAACAGAATCAGCGCGGCGCCAAAAAAGTAACGGAGTTTAACCCCGGCCATGAAAAAAATACAAAGCCCGTTGACGGCGATAAACAAGGCGGTGGAAAAATTATTCTGGCGGTAGATAAGAAAGAAAAACACCGATGTTATGATCGCCTGGGGCAGCACCCCCCGCGAAAAGGAATCCCGCCCACGCTTCTTGTCGAAAATGTGGGCAAGGTACAAGGGCAGTACCAACTTCACCAGTTCCGAAGGCTGGTAGGTGGAACCCAGTACGGAGATCCACCGGGAAGCCCCGTTTTTAGCGACCCCTATTCCGGGTACAAAGGTCAACACGCAAAGCCCCATAGTTCCAAGCACCAGGGGAATTATAATCTTCCGTAAGAGCTTCATGGGGACAAAGGCCGCCGCGATAAAAAGACCGGCCCCGACAAGGCCCAATTGAACCTGCCGTCCTATAAAATAATACCCGTCGCCGAAAAACCGGTCCGCAAAGGCAAAGGAAGCGGAATACAGCGTTACAAGCCCCACCCCCAGCAGGAGGAAGGTACTGGCAATGAATACCTGATCGGAATAGAACCTCCGTCCGGGTTTTTCCATGTTTAACCGGTCAACCATGTCTCCACCTCTTGCAGGGCCGCGTATACCGGACCCCGGAGCCTCCGCCGTCGGCAAACCTGAGTCCGGAACGCATAAAGCCGGTTATAAAACTTTTCCAACCGGTTATAAGACTTTTCCAACCGGTTATAAAACTTTTCCAACCGGTTATAAAACTTTCCCAACCGGTTATAAAACTTTTACAGGGGGCGGTAAAACTTTTACAGGCGGCGGTAAAACTTTTCCAACCGGTTATAACGGTTTTCCAACCGGCTGTACGACCTTTACCGGTGGCGGTAAACCTCTTATAACCGGTTATAAAACTTTTCCAACCGGTTATAAAACTTTTACAGGCGGCGGTAAAACTTTTACAGCCGGTTATAAAACTTTTCCAACCGGTTATAAAACTTTTACAGCCGGCCGCAGGGTCTTTACCGCCTCCCGTAAAGCCGTTACCGCTCCCTGCGCGCCCGTGCAAGAAGGGGGAGGATGTCCTCATCATCATCACCGGAGCCATAAAAAATAATACCCCAACCATGCGCCCGCCCTGCCGCCTATTGTATCTTGAGCGTTGAAAACGCTATTATCGCAAACAGCCCGCCGAGAATCCAGAAACGGATAACGACCTGTGTTTCCGCCCAGCCCGATAACTCGAAGTGATGATGGAGGGGCGCCATCTTAAAGACCCTTTTCCCCTTTAGTTTATAGGCGGCTACCTGTATGATGACCGAAGCGACCTCCAGCACAAAAACTCCGCCTATGATCAGAATGAGTATTTCTTTCTTGAGGATGAGGGAAATCGTGGCGATAACCCCGCCCAACGAAAGGCTCCCTACATCACCCATGAAAATTTCCGCCGGGTGGGCGTTGAACCAGAGGAAGCCCACGCAGGCCCCGGCAACCCCCAGGCAGAACACCGTTAATTCCCCTGCTTCGGGTATATAGGGAATCCCAAGGTAGGCGGAGTAATCCACCCGGCCCGAAATATACGCAAGGACCGCCAGGATAACGAAAACAAGCAACAGAAGCCCCGCCGCCAGTCCGTCAAGGCCGTCGGAGAAGTTCACCGCGTTGGATTCCCCCACCAGCAGCAACACCGCGAAAGGTATCCAGAAAACCCCCATGTCTGTAACGGGGTTCTTGAAGAAAGGCACATACAGCAGGGTAGTTTCCTCCCCGCCGGAAAAATACAGGACCAGGGTGATGGCCAGGGCGATGGCAAACTGCCCGGCAAGCTTCGCCCATACCGGAAGCCCCTCCGGGTTATGCCGGGTAACTTTAAGAAAATCGTCGATGAAACCCAGCAGCCCGAAGCTCAAAAGGGCCCCCAGGGTAAGCCATATCATACCGCTGTCCCAGTCCTGCCAGAGGAGGACCGCGATGACCATCGAAAAAATAATGAACAGGCCGCCCATGGTGGGGGTCCCGCCCTTGCCAAGATGGGTGGCCGGCCCATTGTCCCGAACCGCTTGCCCTATCTTGAATCGCTTTAGGGCCTCGATAATATGAGGCCCGAAGATGAAACAGATAAGCAGCGTCGTCAAGGCCGCATACGCGCCCCTGAAGGTCAAATATTGAAACACATTGAAGGGAGTAAAATACTTGACTAAGGGATATAAAAATTCCAGAAACACCTAAGGTACTCCTTCTGCCGTCACAATACAGCCTCACCATCGGAGCCTGTCTCCATCAACCGTTCCAGGGCGCAGCCCCGGGACCCTTTAACCAGGACCAGATCTCCGGGCCGGATATACTCTTTCACGGCCCGGGCCAGTTTACTCATAATATCGGCATGAAGGCTGAGTATTTTACGGCCTTCCGGTGTTTCGGCGGCGGCCAGGGCTTCCGCCGAAACCCTGGTTTCCGGCCCAAAGAAAAACACCATGTCCGCTTTTGAAGCCGCCAAAAGCCGGCCTATCCTGCCGTGGGCCTCGGCGGAAGCCGCCCCCAGTTCCAGCATGGAACCGATGATATACACCCGGCGGCCCGGCCAGTCAATGCCGTCGCAGAAACCGATGGCCTCGGCCATGGATTCGGGATTGGCGTTGTAGCAGTCCCGAATCACCGTTACCGGCCCACGGATGATCTCGCTCCTGCCGAACAGGGGCTTTACCAACGCGAGGCCTTCACGGACAGCCTGGGAACTCACCGGAACCTCCCGTGCAATAGCCGCCGCAGCCATGGCGTTCCTCAAGTTGTACTTGCCGGGCAGACAGAAGCGAACCGAAATCCCCTCCCAAGTAATTTCGGCTCCCTCCAGTCCGCGATCTTCAACTTTTTGTAATTCCTCAAGGGTTTTGGGGCCGTAAAAAACAACCCGCCCCCGGACCGCCGCAGCCATAGCTTCCCGAAAATCATCGTCTTCGAAAATCAGGGCCGTTTCGGTTCCGGAAAAGCGGGAAAAAATCCGTGTTTTTTCCTCAAGAATCGCCTCACGGGAACCGAAATATTCGATATGCGCGGTCCCGATCATCGTGATAAGCGCGATTTGCGGTTTGAGTATCCGGGCAAGCGCGGCGATTTCTCCCGGTTTGCTCATCCCCATTTCAAAAATACCCACTTCGTGATGGGTTCTAACCTTGAACACCGACAGGGGAAGTCCGGTCTCGGAATTGAGGTTCCCCTGGTTCATGACCACTGATTTTTCCCGGCCTATCATGGCGGCGGCGATCTCCTTGGTGGTCGATTTCCCGGCGCTGCCGGTACAGCCTATGCGCAGAAGCTGGGGAAACCCTTCCAGGTATACCCGCGCCGCATCCTGAAGCCCCGCGAGCGTATCTTCCACCACGAGCAGGGATGCCCCGGCCTTGCGGGCGGCATCTTCAAGGCCCAGGGAGGGATCCCCCAGTCGGGAACGGGCGACCATGGCGCAGGTAGCTCCGGCGTCAAAGACCGCCTTCACAAAACGATGGCCGTCGGTAGACATTCCCGGCAGGGCAACAAAGAGAGAACCGGGCCTAACCGTTCGCGAATCAATATGCACCGACCTAAACCCCCGCCCCGATCCGGGGAAGGGGCGCAGTTCCCCGCCTATGGCCTGAGCCAGGGTCCCGTATTCCATCAGAAAAGCGTTATCCATCGTTTCCCGGCCCTCCCCGTATTTTTATCTGCAAAACCTCTTCGGGCTGTTTCTTAACCAGCCCCAGGTCTTTCTTCGCGATATTCTCTATACGCTCCGAAGACGAAAGTACCGCTATCCCCGCGATAAGCCGCTTGTTGTTTTCCACCCACTCTTCCTGGACAGATTCCAATTTCTCGATCTCCCAGGTAAGTTCGGTATACTTGGCGGATTGCCAGGCGGCCAGACCTAAACACAAGGGGATCGTAAGGGTCAGGACATACAATAAAATTCTCCGGCTCATACGTTGCTATCCTCATCAAGAACTTTCTCCACCACCCGGAGTTTAGCATTGCGGGAAGGCGGATTGTTCCGCACTTCCTCATCAGTAGGCATAACCGGTTTCCGGGTCAGTAGTTTGAGAACCCGGCAACCATTACCTTCACCTATCGGCGCATCCGGGGAAGAGGAAGAGTCCTTATTCCTCCCTCGGAAAAAATTTTTGACGATTCTATCTTCAAGGGAATGAAAGGCGATCACCCCCAGCCGTCCTCCCCTATTCAGGACCTTCAGGGCCCCCTCCAAAAGTTCCTCCAGGCGGTCCAGGTCACCGTTAACGGCTATACGCAAGGCCTGAAAGGTCTTGGTCGCCGCATGGACCTTTCCGCGCCGGTAAAAAGGCGGGACTGACCGCTCCACGATTTCTGCCAGGGCTGCGGATCTCGTGATGGCCCCCCCGGATCGGGCGGCCACGATGTTCCGGGCTATGCGCCGGGAAAAACGCTCCTCCGCATTTTTATAGAAGAGATCCGCCAGTTCCCGTTCCGGAAGCCGGGACAAAAGTTCGGCGGCGCTGGGCCCGCGGCTGGTGTCTATCCTCATGTCCAGTTCTTCGTCTTTTCTGAAACTGAACCCCCGTCCGCCCCGCTCGTAATGATAAAAACTCACCCCCAAATCAATGAGGATAGTGTCGGGCCGCTTCATGTCCCGGGGAAAACCGGCGAAAAAATCCTGAGCCCAGCCGGAATAATACTGAATCCGGTCCCCAAACTCCCTAAGCCGTTCTTTGGCCACTTCCTGTATGTTCTTATCCGCGTCAATGCCGGTAATCCTGAGATCTGGAAATCGGGACAGGAAGATATGACTATGGCCGCCTTCTCCAAGCGTGGCGTCCACCATAAATTCACCTTCCCCACGGGGAGCAAGATATAGTACTGTCTCCTCCGATAAAACCGAGGTATGAACTATTTTCATCATTAATGATATCCTAACGTTTCTTAAAAACGCCTTCCATTATCTAACAGCCTGTTGCGCTTCGCGTATAAAAAATAGTATAAAAATGCAAAAAATCCACAAGTCCAAACAAACCTTTCACCATAAAGCCCCCAATTTTTTAACTGCGGCTCGCACACCCTGCTCACTGAGCGCCTCAAACTCCTTATACGTTTCGGCATCCCATAGCTCCATGTAATCCCCTTTGCCCATGATGGAACATTCCCGGCTTAACCCGGCGTAGTCTCGCAAGCTTTGAGGAACGGCAATACGGCCGTTCTTATCAATACCGGTCTCTTGCTTGGGGACAATAAACCGGTAATGCAACAAACTTGCCTCCTCCATATCCAGGGATATTGGGTTCAGTATCTTTTCGGACAACTTTTCCCAGTAATCCGGAGGCAACACCCAAATGCACTGTTCAAGTCCCTTGGTCAGGACAAGAACAGGACTCTCAAGACACTCTCTCAGTCCTGTGGGAATACTGATACGGCCTTTATCATCTAAGGTATTCGTATAAATACCGCTAAATTTTACCACCGTTTTTGAGTATTCCCCCTATTTTACCACTATTTCCCATAAATTATTATCGAGAATACGGCTGGAACCGTCAAGAAGAGAACACAGCAAAAAAAGGAAAAACAAATTTTTTCCTGCCCTAATGCTATATAAGGGTATAGGCTGTTCTTGCCCCACTCAGGGCGGTATTCGATACTACAAATCAGTATAACTACGAGCGTATATAGGGCTGTCTTATATTTTTAAGAGGTCTCCGCCGGGCAGAACCGAGCGGTTTCCCGCCCGGACCCCACTGGCCCGGATATGCCCAGTTTTCATACCAAAGGTACGCGGCATCCGATTCTTCAGGAAAAAGTTTCGCTTACGTTCTGGCTGTTTACGAGATGTGCCGGACTGCACATTTTACCTATATCCAGAACATCCCAAGCGGTGTTATTTCTTTACCCTATAACGAATTAGCGTTGCCGGTTCAGCGGATTTATACATCTGCGAATTTGCGACATTGCGGCTGTGATTGCAATATCCGCAAAAGGGGTCTGTATGAGGGTAAAGGATGTTTTTTCGGTGTTCCCCCGGAAACTGCGTTCCGGGAAAGTGGTATTTTATTACCAATGTTATGATGAAGGCGGCAATCGTTCTTCCGGCTTATCTACCGGACAGATAACCAAGACGGCGGCAAGAGCTTACTGCATGAGGCTCTACCGGGAAGGGAATTTGTTCCCCCACAAGCGGCACGTTCCGACATTTGAGGAATACGCCGCTCCCTGGTGGGATTGGGAAACTTGCGAATATCTTAAAACCCAGAAAGGCCGGAAGGATATTACCCAGGCTTACGCCGACAACTGCCGAAAAATGGTGAAGAACCAGATTCTTCCCTACTTCGGGAAAACACGGCTGGACAAGATCACCTCCGAGGATATTAACAACTGGCTCTTAGGTTTTAAAGAACGGAAGGCCGTCAATGCCGATGGGAAAGAGGAAGTCAAGAGTTACAAGAACACCTACGCCAATACGGTGTTTGGGACATTCTGGCTTATGCTTAACGAGGCGGTAAACCGGAAGTTAATCACCGTCAATCCGGCGGCGGCGGTGAAGAAACTCAAGAACGACCGGAAGGCCATCGAAATTATCACCCCGGCGGAAGTCCGCTTGTTGAGACTGTCGAATTAATCCGTCAATAAGCAAAAACTACTATATATGGTGTGTTAAAGGTAATTGATACGCTATATATAGCGTCTTAAACCTTTCCGAAACACTTTTTCGACAGCCGCGTTGTTCCCCCGGCAGTGGGAAACGGTGTGGGGGGATGACCGGGTTTCCTATCTGGGTAACAAGCTGGCGGCCTGTACGGGCATGAGGGCCAGCGAAATCCTGGGGCTGCGTGGAGAGTACATCTATGACGAGTACATCCATGTCTGCGCCCAATATGACGAATACGGCTACCGGCCTACCAAGACCAAGGAGAAGCGGAATATCCCCCTGGCCCCAATGATTATCAACGAACTGCAGCGGCTTGCCGCCGAAAACAACAACGGCTATGTCTTTTCCCTGGACGGCGGGGAAACCCCGGTAAGTCGGAAACTGATGTACAACAAGTTCCACAAGGCATTGCGGACTGTCGGCATGACGCAGGAGGAGATAAAGCGGCGGGGGCTTTCCATGCACAGTTGGCGGCATTTTTTCAACACAACTTTGCAGATGGCAAACGTGGCGTTGAGCAAGGTACAGTCCGTGACAGGCCATAAGTCCGACCGTATGACCGAATGGTACACCCATTTTGATTCAAAGGATTTTGCGGAGGTGCGGGGTGTACAGGAATCCTTACTGTTACCGGAGCAGCCCACCGGAGACGGTAAAACCGGGTATACGGCTCTTGAAACGGCCGGGGATTAAGGCGATCATTACCGGAAGGGCCAGGGGGGGCTGGAAGTGTTAACGCCCACATAGCCCCGGCCCCGAATGGGCTGGCGTGTTTTTGCGTGCCCGCTCGTCGCACACATAAGCAAAACCATGCCGGAGGGGATAAATTTTTCATAATACGAATAAACAAAAAGCCGGGATTACATTGACACGCCAAGAGGCAGTCCATATACTAATACTATGTACAAACAAAAAGGGGGGCTGTAGGACTACAGACCTACGGGAGACCATGAATATTGATGAGGTGCGGTTGCTATATTTAAAGGGAGACATACCACCGGAAAAGTATATCGGATTTCTTGAACTGGAAAAATGGAAATACGAAGTAAAAACGGAAACCTGGGAAAGCCCTGCCTATCTTAATTCAGACGGCACGGTGAATAAAAATGAGGAAGGTACGGCTTATGCCCGGAGCGTATGGACGAGGAAGGCTCATGAAATTCAGTCTGAGATTGAAACAGTAAAAGAACAATCCCGTGCTTTCTATTCCACCGCAAAGGAAATCCCGAAAAAACACGATGAAGCCCCGAAGGGGGAATCGCTGCCGGTAAACGAGCAAATTGAAGAAATTGCCAAAGATTCGGCTGTATTAACAAAATGGAAAGGCGGAAGATACAAATGTCCGAAACTGCCGGAGTTTATAAACGCCTATGCTGAAAAATTCTCTGAAAATCCACCGCCATATTTGATTAGGGATTATCTGGTAAAGCCTGACGGAGAATCTTTTACCGACAGGACAATCACCGAACGTCTTAATACCTACGGGATTGCAAGAGAGAAAAAGCGGGCGGAACTGAAAAAGAAAATCAATGAACCTCCCCGAAGCGAAGCGCGAACCGAAGGTTCATCGGAGTAGTAAACCAGAGTTCCGAATAGCAAACAATGACACTACAATCTTTCTACAATCCTCTATAAATCTTGTAAAGATGCATCCCGAATATCTTAGACCTCACAAAGACCGCTTATGCGGCCTACAGAAAAACGGCATGAGGTTGTTATGGTATGCACGAAACAGAATACGGCGCGAATTGAGCAATTTTTGGATGCGGGGCAGGTGGCGGAAATGCTGGGGCTTTCAACCGCAACTATCAGGAAGTGGGTTCTGATACGGTACATACCCTATCAGAAACTTGGGAGGGCGGTACGATTCTCAGCACCGGAAATCTGGGAATGGGTGAAAACCCATACCGTGAAACCGGCGGAGGAACAAGGGACAACCGGGAGGGAAGGGGGGAACAAATGACAAGAACAACAAGCAGCGGCGGCACACTCAGTATTGACAATGCGTTAGGCGATATTGCCCTGACCCGGCGGGGAATTATCGTTGCCACGAGTGAAGGGCGGGTATATGACTGGCTTTGCGATTATATCAGGCCCTACGAGGACAACCGGTATTCCGTAAGACACGCCGAATCGGAATATGATTTTGACATTCTTTCCGGTAAACAAAGAATGGCCATGGCGTTTATCGAGGACTGCTTCTTTGAAGACAGGACACTGGGCAAGATTAACCGTATTCATAAACAATATCCGAGATTGCGGCTAATACTGTTTTCGGTCTCCGCTGTCTCTCCCGGCATGATAGTCCGCCATGTCAGTTGGAGTCACGGCAGCTACCTGTCCCTACGGGCCGGTGAGAAAGAAATAAGGGAATCCCTGGAAACGGTTTTCAACGGCCATCGGGCTGTTCCCCAATCCCTTTGGGAGCGTGTTGACGAATATTCCCGCTTGCCGGACTTTGAACCGTACCTTACCCGCCGGGAGATTGAAATCGTCAGGTGTATCGCCGAAGGCAGGACGGCGGGGGAGGTTGCGGAAACCTTGACGGTGAGCGAACATACGGTTACGAACCATCTGTGCATCGTCTACCGGAAATTCGGGACCCGGAACCGGGTTGAGGTTCTCAAGCTGGCGGTATCGAAGGGGATTTTGCCGGTGGATGAGCTTATGACCTATACGGTTCAATCGTGAAAAGAACGGCAAGCCCCGGCGTTTGGTGTAATACAAAAATGGCGAAACGGATACCCCGGAGCAAGCGGCGCATGAAGGGCAGGGCGCCATTTCGGAGAAAACCGCCGCTCTATTACTTTTTCACTACTAATAGACAGACTTACGAACCAGGTGAAAACAAAGAGGGCAACGAGGCTGTCGAAAAAGTGTTTCGGAAGGGTTTAAGACACTATATATAGCGTATCAATTATCTTTAGCACACCATATATAGTAGTTTTTGCCTATTGACGGATTAATTCGACAGTCTCAACAAGCCGACTACCAGATCCACGGTCTTGGGCATGGAAACACCCAGAGACCACGCAAAAGGTGGCGGATAGAGACTAGCGGCATTTTTTGAGAACTGTGGGCTATAAACCGCTTTTGGCTAGGATACATTTTGTGTACATCCCCTGAAACCCGATAAGAGACCGGGCGGATATGGCTGGAGCCAGGCCAGCCATGACACCAGGCTCTCCCGCCCACACCGCAAAGGGGAAATCAGATGTGAATGGATTATATAGGGAAGCTCGACGGTCTTTTTTAATTATGTTGTTATGAATCTTGATGACCTTATGACTTCTTATACTTATAGAAGAATTGATAAAATAGTACTAAATATTGTTTTTTGATATAACAATGATTTAAGAAATGCACTTTGTAGATTATTATTAACCATTAATTAGTGTCTGTCTATAAAGTCAGGATATTGTCAATATTTAGTGTCTGTCCACAAAGTCGGTTACTTTGCGGACAGACCTTGTATTTGCTCCCGTTTTGTACCAAAACGGTACGCAAATACCTTTTTTAAGGTAGTCTGTCCATAATGTGTCTACAT
>JAITLF010000384.1 GCA_031278025.1 Treponema sp. | reverse complement strand
CTCATCGCCAAATACGCGGGGCTTCTGATGCGCCGCCAGTTCCGTACCGCGCCGGACTGGAAGACCGATATTATCCAGATCAACTCCAAATCCGGGCTTGAAGGGTCCAAAAAGAACGGCGCTTACGCGGGGGGCAAATTCGGCGGCATAGGACTGGTGGAAAGCTTTGCCCTGGAACTGGTAGAGTACAACATCAAGGTAAACGCCGTCTGTCCGGGGAATTTCCTGGACGGCCCCCTCTGGTCCGATCCCAAGAAAGGCCTGTTTGTTCAGTACCTTGAAGCGGGCAAGGTTCCGGGCGCGAAAACGGTGGCGGATGTCCGCGCCTTTTACGAGGCTAAGGTTCCCATGAGGCGCGGCTGTACCGGCGCGGATCTGAGCCGGGCAATTTACTACATTGTGGAGCAGGAGTATGAAACCGGCCAGGCTGTCCCGGTAACCGGCGGGCAGACCATGCTCCACTAAAAAGAGACGGCAGGCAGGAGTTGGCAGGTAGCAATTAGCAGGTAGCAGGTAGCAATTAGCAATTAACAGATGATAATCGTATCCTGCTCTTCATTGCTACTTATTACTTGCTATTTGCTATTTGTTACTTATACATTGATGAGGTGAAACATGAAAACAAAAGCGGTTCGTATTTACGGCGTGAACGATCTGAGGCTGGAGGAATTTGATCTTCCGGAGATAAAGGACGATGAGATCCTTGCCCGGGTGGTATCGGATTCTATCTGTATGTCCAGCCACAAGCTTGCCATGCAGGGCGAAAAACACAAGCGTATTCGTTACGACATTAAAGAGCGGCCCTGTATTATCGGCCACGAATTCTGCGGGGTTATCGAGAAGGTGGGGGCCAAATGGGCGGGCAAATTTAAGGCGGGCGATCAGTTTGCCATTCAGCCGGCCCTGAACTACCCGGACACTTCGGGCCAGGCTACGCTTTGGGCGCCGGGCTATTCCTACGAATTTATCGGCGGGGACGCCACCTACATCGTTATTCCCAAAGAAGTGATGGAGATGGACTGTCTTTTGGAGTACAAGGCGGATAATTTCTTCATGGGTTCCCTGTCGGAACCCGTTTCCTGTATCGTGGGGGCCTTTCACGCCCAGTACCATACCCACGGCGGCTCTTATGTTCACAGGATGGGTATTGCTGAAGGCGGCTCCCTGGCGCTTCTTGCCGGGGTGGGGCCGATGGGTCTTGGGGCAATCGACTATGCGATCCACAACCCCCGCAGGCCCGCCCGTCTTGTTGTCACGGATATTGACGACAGCCGGCTTGAGCGGGCTTCCCAGCTTTTAACCATGGAGGATGCGGCAAAGAACGGGGTGGAGCTGGTCTACGTGAACACTAAGGGCATTGCCGATCCGGTGGCTCACCTTAAATCCCTGAACGGGGGCAAGCTCTACGATGATGTATTCGTTTTTGCCCCGGTTAAGCCGGTGCTGGAAATGGGCGACGCCCTGCTCGGTCATGACGGCTGCCTCAACTTCTTCGCCGGCCCCACAGACACCAGCTTTGGGGCGAACTTTAACTTCTACAATGTACATTACGAGTCCCATCACATCGTGGGGACTTCGGGCGGCAACACCGACGACATGGTCGAGTCCCTGTCCATGATGGCCGAGGGTAAGCTCAACCCGGTTTTTATGATAACCCACGTGGGGGGCCTCAATGCGGTGCCCAGGACGACCATCGATCTGGACAAGATCCCCGGCGGCAAGAAGCTCGTCTACACCCACAAGAACCTTGAGCTTACCGCCATTGCCGACTTCGCGGAAAAGGGGAAATCCGATCCGTTCTACGCCGAACTTGCCGCAATCTGCGGGGCGCACAAGGGTCTGTGGAACCAGGAGGCGGAGCAGTACCTCCTTAAAAACGCGCCGGACATTTAGTTTTAGGGATCTTCCGGATGCGGTTCGGCGAAATAAAAGATATGCTGTTCCAGCTGATCACCACCTGGCAGGTGATCGCGGCCACCGTGGTGGTGATACTGTATTTTTTCCTGGTTTTCTATGTAGCCAAAGTTTACCGCCGCGCCCGTCCACCCGGCGGCTCAAAAAAGAAAAGAAGAAAAGCGGCCGCGGAACCGGATGTGGTGGAAGTCGAAGGAGAGGCCCCGCAGAACGAGGGGATCGAGGAAGAGGTTATCACCGAGGAGTAAACTACCCCGCCGAACCTCTGGTTCGACGAACCTTCGGTTCGCGCTTGTCCTGCGGAGGCTCATCCGGAAATTTTGCGCCGGGCATCTCCGCTCCTTGGCCGCTACCAGATCCGGAGGCTACGCCTGTCGGGAGCCGCAATGTCTACCGTCTCCCCGGAGGGAGTAATTACATAGAAGCCGTTTTTCAGGGCGTAAGCCAAGACTTCCTGATCAACAATAGCCCCCGCAACGGCTCCCAGGTATTTCCGCGTGTCGTTATGTTCATCCGCCACCCGGCGCAGGGTTTCCATCCGTTTTATATGATCCCGCACGTCCTCCGTTGTCAGGTGGGTTTTTACCTCCACCGCCATGACCTGCTCGCCGTTTTCAAGGAGAATGTCTACTTCGGCCAGCCTGTTTTTATTGCGATCCTTAAGCTCATGATTCCGGGAACTACGGTTGAAAGAGAACCCCAGCCTTTCGAATTTTTCATGGAGTTTGGGGGACATGATATGCTCGATTACATCCCCCAGACGGTTACCAAGTTTTCCAATCTTCCGGTCGGTTTCCTTCATTTGCCGCTCGGTTTCCTTTATTCGCCGGTCCGTTTCCTTCATGCGCCGGTCCGTTTCCGCGCCCATTTCCCTGAGCTGCCGGCCGGTTTCCTGAATCATCGCCCAGGCTTCTTCGAAGGTTACTCCCCGGGGCAGTTCCCACGATTGTACGGTTGTATCTCCCATAATCTCTCCTCCGGCCGGTCCAATATCAGACTGGTTTTGAACAGGCCGATGAGGGAGTTTCAAAATCGAAGTTCTGAACCTCCCTGAGTAAAATAATACGCCGCCTTAAAAAAAATGGCAACGGTGGCCATGATAGCTGGCCTACTATATTATATATGGGTCGAACAGGGCATTTTGCTTTAATTGAGAGGGGAAAATCTTTAAAAAAATAGCGGCTGTTCCAAAACTTCAGTTCCTGGAACAGCCTCCCCGGATTTAAGGGGAAACCCGGATTTCCTGGACAAAAAAACCCGCCGGAGACAAGATACAACAAAGGGATGCCCGGTACCGGTCCTTGTTCATTTGGCTTCTTCGTCTTCGCCCCTAAGCTGCCCGGCGGCGTACTTTTTTTGGGTATCTTCCAGCGCTTCCGTCATGCGGTTTATGATGATGCCGATAATTTCATCGGTAAGTACCGCCGCGGGTTCAAAGCGAACGCATTTGGCGTTGAGCAGGGTTCCCGCCGTCATCACGCCCCGGGAGAACATGCCCTTAGCCGTTTCGTAGCCGATCTCGTTGTTGAAGAATTCCACAGCCAGCATCAGGCCCACGCCCCGCACATCCTGGATAAGCCCGGGGAAGCGTTCCTTGAGGGAAAGAAGCCCCGCCTTGAGTTTGATGCCCTTTTCCCGGCACTGGCCCGGCACGTCGTGGTCGATCATGTACTTGATGGTCGCGATGGCCGCCGAACAGGCCAGGGGGTTACCGCCGAAGGTGGGCGAACCCAGGAGGAAGGGGTTGTCCTCCAGTTCCCTGACCCAGAGGTGGGGCCGGCAGATAAGGCCGGTGATGGGCATGACCCCCCCGCCGAACGCCTTGCCGAATGTCAGGATGTCCGGGGTAACGTCCTCGACCTGACAGCGCCAGAAAGTACCGGTTCTGCCCATGCCGGTCTGTATTTCATCAAGGATGAGAAGTACACGGTTTTGGTCGCAGATTTCCCTGACTTCCCGCAGGTAGCCCTCGGGGGGCACGATGACGCCCGCCTCGCCCTGTATGGGTTCAAGAATGACCGCGGCGACCTTTCCCCCCACCGCGTGCTGTTCCCGTATGGCCTTGTCCACTTCCTCGGACTTGCCGTAGCTTACATGCTCAACCTGCTGTACCATGGGAAGGTAAGGGATGCGGTAGCTGGCCTTGCCGGTTACCGAAATGGCGCCCATGGATTTGCCGTGGAAGCCGTTTACCATCGAAATAAAGTAACGCGCGCCGGTGGCGATACGGGCAAGTTTGAGGGCCATCTCCACCGCTTCGGCGCCGCCGTTGGTAAAAAAGCACTTCTGCAGATCCCCCGGGGTAATGTCCGCTACCGCTTTCGCAAGGTAGCCCCTGAACGGATCAAGCAGTTCCTGGGAATGCAGGGCCTGGTAGTCAAGCTGCGATTTTACCACGTCGATGATTTCGCTGTTGTGGTGGCCGCAGGTAAAGATGCCGAAACCGCCGAAACAATCGATGAATTTTTCACCGTAGAGGCCTTCTATGTAGTTCTCATAGTCCCGTGATTCAACGACCGCGTGGTTGGTAGACATCGACTTCCGGTATTTAAGCCATCCCGGATTAACGTAGGTTTCGATATTCTCGATAGTTTCTTTTGTAATAATGTCTCTTTCTTCTTTGGTATAATTCCGGGTCTTAATGTACCCGATTA
>JAITLF010000372.1 GCA_031278025.1 Treponema sp. | reverse complement strand
GATAAAGGCGCTTACGGTGTTATGAATTTTATAATCCACCGGAACATCTGTTTTTGCAAGTTCCTTGACATCCACATCAACCTGGATTTTTTTTGCGTTAAGACCGAAGCGATCCGGATAATACCCGATGGTGGAAACGGAAAGCCGGCAGCCCAGTATAAAAAGCAAATCGCACTGCTGAATGGCAAAATGAGAAGCCCGATCCCCATAGGCCCCCGGCCGTCCCACAAAGAGGGGATCACTTGACAAGATCGTGCCAATCCCCATTCGGGAAGTTACCACCGGGATGGAAAAGGCATGACTCAAGGCCGTTATCTCCTCCTGTGACGCGCCGCCGCCGGCAAGGATAAGAGGCTTTTTGCTGCCGCTTACCAGCGCCTTAATCTTTTCGATATCAATGCTATCATAGTCCGGCTGTGAAGGCGCAAAACCTTCCATTTCCACCGGCGCTTGCCTGTTCTGAATATCCACGGGAATATCCAGCCAAACCGGGCCGCGGCGGCCGTCCATGGCCTCGTAATACGCCCGCTCCATGTGGAACCGTATAGTTTCAGGCGACATGACCGCCGCAAAATACTTGGTGATAGGCGAGACTATCTTTTCCAGTTCCAGGCTCTGGGTACCGTGCTGGCGGATACCCGTGTCATGCTCGTATTGCAAGAGACGCGAACTTGCCTGGCCGGAAAGCACGAACAAGGGGCTGGAATCCGTATACGCCTGGGCAACGCCGGTAATGGCGTTGGAGGCCCCCGGTCCTATGGTGACCAGCGCGGCGCCGGGTATTCCGTTCAACCTGCCGTACAGATCCGCCGACATAACCGCCGCCTGTTCGTGCTGGTTACACACGGCGCTTAGCTTTTCATTGCGTTTCAGGGCGTCGGTCAGCCACATGGCGGAACTGCCGGAAACCATAAAGACGGTCTCTAAACCTTTCTGCTGTAGAAAGTCAAAAATATATTCAGATACGGTCACCGCGAATACCTCACGCGGCCTCATCGGTTAGTTCAGATTGGAACCGGGAACCATTCCGAAAATATCTTTTACAATTTAAATTAACTCCTAATAAATCTAAATTCTCATATAAACCACATATATCGGCTTCTGTATTATATACACCCCATATATAATAGCTATCATCAATTCCCGGTATTCCTATGGGGGGGCATATCGGTCTTCCATAAGACCTTTTTTACTGTATCAGCGACGCCCCCCGCATCCAGATCAAATTGCGTAAGCAGCCATGAATAAGAACCGGCCTTATCCAAATATACATCCGGCACCCCCAGTCGCCGGAACCGGCATTGAACAAGATCCTTTTCGGCGACATATTCCGCGATGGCGCCCCCAAGCCCGCCGATAATATTTTCCTCCTCAAGGGAAAATATTACCCCGCAATTTCTGGCAGCCTCATCAATGGCTTCTGTATCAAGGGGCTTAATGGTATGCATATTATAGACACGAAGGGCTATCCCATCTTTTTTCAGAAGGCAGGCGGCGTCTATCGCCGCCGGAATCATGGAACCATAGGCAAAGACAGCCGCGTCAGTACCTTCGGTCATCCGAATGGCTTTCCCGATTTGAAACATATCGGCGGAATACGGCACGGTTAATTGCCGCGGGGCGCGGCTTAAGCCGATATAGCAGGGACTTCCCAAAGCCATAGCCTGCCTGACCGACTGGCGGACATCCAATTCACACGCGGGAAAGACTATGGTCAAATTGGGCAGTACCCGCATAATAGCGACATCTTCAATGGAATGGTGGGTGGTACCGGCCGCGCCGTAACTGAGGCCCGGGCCAACCCCCGCCAATATGACAGGCAGATTCTGGCAGCAGACATCCACGCGGATCTGTTCATAGGCCCGCATGGTTAGAAACATCGCCATATTATAGGCTATGGGGCGCAGCCCCCGCAAAGCGATACCGGCGGCAGTGCCCACCAAGCTCTGTTCCGCGATCCCCGTATTATAGAACCGGTCTGGAAATTCTTCTTCAAAATGCTCAGTCACGGAAAAACCGCATTCGGACATAAGAAAAACAACGCGATCATCTTCGCGGGCAATTTTCGCGGCTTCATCGACAAATATCGTCCTCATGCAAGTTCTCCCATGGCAACCTTCAACTGTTCGTCATTGAGAGATTTATAATGCCACTCCAGGCGGTTTTCCATAAAAGAAACGCCTTTCCCTTTTATGGTCTCCGCAATAATCGCAGCCGGCTTATTTTGATCATTCGAAATAACCCGTTCCAGCGATTCTTCAATTTCTCCGTAATTGTGACCATCAATATCAATTACATGAAAACCAAAGGCCCGAAATTTTTCACCCATATCGCCGTAATTCAAAACGTCTTTATCGTAACCGCATCCCTGTAGCCCGTTGCGATCCACAATAACAGTCAAATTGCCGAGTTTTTGACGCGAGGCAAAAGCGGCGTTCTCCCAGACAGAACCTTCATTGCATTCTCCGTCTCCCATCAAAACAAATACCCGCGCGCCACTCCCCATGATCCTGGCGGCCAAGGCGCTTCCCGTACCGAGCGCGATACCGTGACCAAGCGCCCCCGAACTAACGTCTATCCCCGGGTAGCTGTCTTTTTTGGGGTGAATAATCAAACTCGAACCGTCCATGCCATAGCTTGCAAGAGTTTCCCGATCAATCATCCCTACCGAATAAAGCCCCGCATACAAGGCGCTGCTTGAATGTCCTTTGCTCAGGATAAACATATCACGATTCGGATCTTTCGGATTCCGCGGATTAAATCGCATAAACCCATGGAATAATACCGTAATAATATCAATACAACTCAAAGCCCCGCCCGCAAAAGAACCGTTTGCCCTATGAAGCATAATAAGAATTTCCCGGCGAAGCGATTTTGCGGTTTCCGCGTAATTGATCTTTTGAAGTGTCATTTTCCTGCCTTTACCCGCAAATTCTCATCCAGCGTCCCGTCCTCTATCCGCTTTTTCAGCGCCTTGAGCCGGGTACACTTATAGCTATTGAACGCAGCGCTGTCAAAATTGACCGATTGATAAAACCTCATCAGCTCCTCGCCGCCTTTTTCAATGTCCCATTGGGGACGGTAATAATCTTTCAGGACGGTGAGTATCTTTTGGGATGATACCCGGTAGCTCCGGGGATCCGTATGCTCTCCGGTAAACGTAAGTTCCGTGCCGGACACATGGTTCCGGGCAGCCTCGGCGAGCTGGCGTACCGTGTAGTTGTTGTTACCGGTACCCACATTAAAGACCTGGTTATAGATACGTTCGGCAGGCGCTTCAATACAGGCGATAAACGCCGCGGCAATATCCCGGATATGGGTCATGGGCCGCCAGGGAGTCCCGTCGCTTTTTATCTCAATGAGTTTGTTGGTATAGGCGTATGCGACAAAGGCGTTAAACACTATGTCGGTACGCAAGTTCGGGCTCGCGCCGTAGGCGGTGGCGGGCCGCAGACAGGTTATGACAAAATCATCGGAACACAGCTTTTTCAGTTCACATTCACTTTGCCATTTGGTCTTCGCGTAGGCAGTAATGGGGTTTATCGCTCCGTTCTCGTCAACATCTTTGCTGGTATCCGATACCCCGTACACGCTTTGGGAAGAGGTATACAAAAACCGCCGCACACCCGCCTTTTTCGCGCATTCGGCCAGGCGGATGCTGGCCTTAAAATTGATATCCTCCGTTATGGAAGCGTTAAATTCGCCCAGCGGATCATTGGAAAGCCCGGCAAGGTGAACGACGGTGTCTATACCCGCGAGGTCTTCGGGAACCACATCCCGAATGTCTTTTGGTATCCGCCGCACCAACGGCTGCGGCGATTCGGTCAAATAACAATCTGCATAATAGCCGATATCGTACCCGCTAACCTCATACCCGGCCTGTGCCAGTACCGGAACCATGGTGGAACCGATGTATCCGAGGTTACCGGTAACCAGAACATGTTTTTTCATGAAAAGCTCCTTGAATCGTTACATGCTGCCAAAAAGCGGCATATCCCCCGGACGGCGATAACAAACCTCTTCCGGCGGCAAGGTATATTCCGCCATGATAATGTTCATGATTTTTGCAAGGCAGTAGCCGCCCTGACAGCGGCCCATAGTGGCATGAACACGGTTCTTTACGCTCACAACGGTATGCACACCCAGGGGATTATGCAGCGCTTTTACTATTTCCGCTTTGGTTACCGTCTTACAGCGGCACACAACCCGGCCGTAGTCGGCATTGCCGCCGATTAACGCATCCTGCGATTCGCCGTCAAGCGAAGCAAATGGTATGGAGCGGTGATATTCCGCTTTATACCCGGTATTTTCCGCCAGCGGCCGCTTGGCCTTGATTATTCCCGCAACCATTTCCGCAATGGGCATTGACGCGGTCAGGCCCGGCGATTCTATCCCGATAAGGTTGATAAGGTTTGCGACTTTCCGGCTTTCTTCTATTATGAAATCCCCGTAGTTCACCTGCCCCCGGGGAACCAGTTTCGGGCGTATGCCGGCATAGGAGCCGATGATCATATCCTGCCGCAGGGCCGGTATAATCTGCCGCGCCTCTTTGAAAAGTGCGTCCATCATGGCCTGGGTTGTGGCATAATCTTCCCGGTTATCGATATATTCCGCACCGGGACCGATAAGTACCGAACCGTCTATGGCGGTAGTAAGGTGCACCCCCAGCCCGCCAACTCCCTGGCGTGGAACCGGATATACCGGACGGGAAATCAACTCCGCGGCGCAGGGGTCCAGAATAAAATACTCGCCCCGGCAGGGATAAATACTGAAAGAACTATCCCCCGCCATGGCGGAAACTTTATCCGCATAAAGGCCGGCGGAATTAACCAGGATTTCCCCCTCAAACTCGTCCTTACCGCCGGCCACTATAAAAGACCCGCTTTCTTTTCTGACTGCGGTAACTTCGGTATTCATGAAAAAAGAAACACCGTTTTGTATGGCCGCCTCACACAGATGTATCGTGTACAGAAAGGTATCAAAGACGGCGGTGTTTGCCGAATACAGAGCGCCGCTCCCGGCAATCGCCGGTTCCAGCTCTTTCATTTTTTCAGGGCCGATACGTTCAAGCCCTTCGCAGCCGTTCCGCCGGCCATCGGCGATGATCTGCTCAACAATTGCCATATCAGCATCGGAAAATCCGATAACCAGTTTCCCGGTACGTTTATAGGGTACATCCAGGGTTTTACAGAGCGATTCAAACCTGGCATTGCCCTCCACACAGAGCCTTGCCATCAACGATCCGGGCCGGTTGTTGAAGCCCGCATGTACCACGGCGCTGTTTTTCCCTGACGTACCCATGGCAACATCCGGGTTACGCTCCAACAGAGCCACGCTCAAGTCGTATTTGCTTAAGGTATAGGCAACGGCGCAGCCTACCGCGCCGCCGCCTATGATGATCACATCAAACCGTTTCACTCGGTCTTTGCCACAAGGCCCAGGGCGCTTTTCCTTTTACCCATAAAGCGGTCAACTCGTTCTTGTCTTTCAGCGAATCCATGGCCTTCCAAAACCCGGTATGCTTATACGCGTTAAGCTGCCCGTCTTTGGCAAGCTGCTCCAGAGGCGTCCGCTCCAGTACCGTCTCGTCCCCGTCAGCCAAATACCCGAATACCTCCGGCTCCATCACAAAAAACCCGCCGTTTATCCAGGCCTCGTCTCCTTCGGGTTTCTCCATAAATGATGAAATACCGTTATCGTCCTCTATGACCAATGCCC
>JAITLF010000368.1 GCA_031278025.1 Treponema sp. | reverse complement strand
GTTGAAATGATGGACGGAAAGATCTGGGTTGAATCTGAACTTGGCAGGGGAGCCACCTTTAGTTTTACCGCCCGGATGGAGAAAGGCAGCGCGCTGGGGGAAAGCCTTCTTTCGCCGGGGGTAAACTGGAACAACATTCAGGTTCTGGTGGTAGACGATGCCGAAGATATTCTGGGTTACTTTCGGGATATTGCCGAACAGTTCGGTTTTTTCTGTATCACGGCCAAAAGCGGCGAGGAAGCCCTGAATATTATTGAAGACACGGGGCCTTTCGATCTTTACTTTATAGACTGGAAGATGCCCGGCATGAACGGCATTGAACTTTCCCGCCGGATTAAGCAGATTGCCTCGGAACCGGCGGAATCACGGCGGACGAAGTCTCAACAGATGAAATCCGTGGTGATAATGATAAGCGCCACCGAGTGGATGGTAATTGAAGAAGAGGCAAAAGCCGCCGGGGTGGACAAATTCCTCTCCAAGCCGCTTTTCCCCTCCGCCATCGCGGACATTATCAACCAGTGCCTGGGTTCGGCGGCCGCGCTGCCGGACGGTCCGGGTTCGGCCAAAATTTCGGAGAAGGGACTCCCTCCGGATAATTTTGAAGGCCGGTGGATACTGCTCGTAGAAGACGTGGAGATCAACCGGGAGATCGTTCTTTCATTGCTGGAAGAGACCCGCCTGGGCATAGATACCGCGGAAAACGGCCTGGAGGCGGTTAATATGTTCGCGGAAAACCCGGACAAGTACGATATGATCTTCATGGATGTCCAGATGCCCGAGATGGACGGCTATGACGCCACAAAAAAGATACGTGAACTGGAAGCGACTTCCCGGGGCATAGACCGCGGGGCCGTCCCCATAATTGCCATGACCGCGAATGTGTTTAGGGAAGACATCGAAAGGTGCCTCGCGGCCGGAATGGACGGCCATATCGGCAAACCCCTTGATCTCAAGGATGTTATGACCATGCTGCGGAAATACATTCCGCAATAGGGCCGCCGCCGATCTGTATTATTATACAAAATTTTAAAAAAAAATCCTGCAAATACTAGACAGCCTGTATAAATATACGCTACTATCTTTCTAAATGATACTGTCCGGAAGAATAGTTGTTTGAAGGACGATTTTCATTGCTCCGCCTTTGGCGGAGGAGAAGGAATGAAAAATTAAGGAGTAAAGTATGAAGAAGATTGGTTTGACAATTTTCACGGTCTTCTTTACCGTGTCCCTGGCTTTTGCCGGCGGCGGTAAAGATAGCGGCACAAGCGGCGGCACAGTCGGCATCGGCGCGGTTTTCCCGCTTTCCGGTTCGGTCGCCTTTTACGGGACCGAGTCCAGGGACGGGGCGCTTCTGGCTATTGACGAGATCAACGCCGCGGGCGGTCTTTTGGGCAGGCAATTGAGCCTTATCCCCGAAGACGATGAGGGCAACGCCGAAAAATCGGTCAACGCTTTTACCAAGCTGACCACCAGGGACAAAGTTTCCTTTGTCCTCGGTTCCAGTACCTCAGGCGCCACCCAGGCGATGACCGCCCTGGCCCAGCAGAACAAGATCATCCTGATCTCCCCCTCGGCCACCAATGTCGCGATTACCAGGGCCGGCGATTATATCTTCCGGGCCTGTTTTATCGACCCCTTCCAGGGCGTAGTGGGCGCGGACTTTGCCTATGACACGCTGGGAAGCCGCCGGGCGGCCATTCTCTACGATGCCGGGGCCGATTACAACAGCGGCCTGGCCGACTCCTTCCGCCAGCAGTTCAAGGCCGTCGGCGGACAGGTTGTGGCCGATGAAGCCTATCAGAGCGGCGACGTTGACTTTAACGCCCAGGTTACCCGCATCAAGGCGGCCAATCCCGACGTGGTGTACCTGCCCAACTACTACAACGATGTGGCGCTTCAGGCAAAGCAGCTTAGGGCACAGGGAATTACCTGCGCCCTGATAGGCGGCGACGGCTGGGACAGCCTTATCGACAATGCCGGGGACGAAGTTCTCAACGGGTACTGGTCCTCGGGTTTCGCGGCGGATACCACCGACCCCAAAGGTCAGACCTTTGTAAAAGCGTTTGCCGCCAAGTTTAACAGGACCGCCTCCCAGTTCTCCGCCCTCGGTTATGACACCATGATGCTGGTTGCCGACGGGATTAAGGCCGCCGGCAGCTTCGATACCGCCGCGGTAAAAGACGCCATGGCGAAGATCAGCGGTCCCTATGTTACCGGCAATATCCGTTTCGACGCGAACCGCGATCCTATCAAGGGCGCGACGATTCTTGAAATTGTCAAGAAAGACGGCAAACTGGCCAACGTTTATAAGACTACGGTTAATCCCAAGTAAACAGGGCGGTTTAAGGGCGGTATGATAGTACTACAACAGCTAATAAACGGGGTTTCCCTGGGATCGATTTATGCCCTGATAGCCCTGGGTTATACCATGGTTTACGGGATAGTGCTTCTCATCAATTTTGCCCACGGGGATATTCTGATGGTAGGCGCCTATGCGGCATTTTTTGTGCTGGGCGCCATAGGCGCCGGCCCCGCGGGGATGCTCCTGGCCTTCCTGGTTTCCGGCGTTGTGTGCGCCTCATTCGGCGTCACCATTGAACGCCTGGCGTACCGCCCCCTGCGTACCGCGCCCCGGCTCAACTCCCTGATCACCGCCATCGCGGTAAGCCTGATTCTGGAAAACGGCGCGCGGGTTCTGCCTTTTATCGGGCCGAATCCCCGCCAGTTTCCCCGGCCCGCGGTGGTCAACATCAACCTGGGAGAGAGTCTTTCAATTTCAAACATCCAGATCATTGTAATCTTCCTTTCGGCCCTGCTCATGCTGGCGTTGAATCTGCTGGTGAACTATACCAGGCGGGGCAAGGCCATGCGGGCGGTTTCCTTCGACATGGGCGCCGCCAGCCTTATGGGGATTTCGGTAAACGGAACCATCACCTTTACCTTTGCCCTTGGTTCGGTGCTGGCGGCGGCCGGCGGGGTGCTTTACGCAAGCGCGTATCCCCAGGTAAACCCCCTGATGGGCATGATGCCGGGGCTCAAGGCCTTTGTGGCGGCTGTCCTGGGAGGCATAGGTTCCATACCCGGCGCCATGCTTGGCGGCTTCATCCTGGGGATCGCGGAAACCATGACCAAGGGTTTCATTTCCAGCCAGTACAGCGACGCGATTTCGTTCAGCATCCTGATCATTGTCCTGTTGATTAAGCCCACCGGGATACTCGGTAAAAAAATCAGGATAAAAGTATGACGGCTGTAACAACAACTATGCCGGCGGCGGCGCGGGAATCCCGTCGTACAACCATACTTTTAACCGCGATAAGCGTTATCGTGGTGATCGTTTCCCTGATCCTGGTAAGAACCGGGATTATCGATGTCTATACGGCCCATATCATTACCATGGGAGGGGTCAACGCCATAATGGCAATGTCGGTCAATATGATTGTCGGCATTACCGGGCAGCTTTCCCTGGGGCAGGCGGGCTTCCTGGCCATAGGCGCCTATTCCTGTATTTTTTTCAGTTTTGATCTCGGCTTTCCCCTGCCTCTCGCGGCATTGTGCGCCACGGTACTTACCACCATCGCGGGCTTTCTCATCGGTTTTCCGGTACTGAAACTTTCGGGGGATTACCTTGCCATCGTTACCCTCGGCTTTGGGGAAATAATCAGGGTTGTGTTCATCAATTTGAAGGCCCTGACCGGAGGCCCCAACGGCAGGCAGTTTACTACCGTTATGGTGCTGAACGGCGAGGTTGCCTTTGTAGTCGTTATCGTAATGCTGATCATCATATTGGCGCTTCTGCAGAATTTTCTGCGTTCCAGTTACGGCAGGGCGATCATGGCCTGCCGCGAGGATGAAATTGCCGCCAATTCCTGCGGCATCAATATCTTCCGCTATAAAATGATGGGCTTTGTTATAGCCTCCTTTATCGCCGGTCTGGGGGGCTCCCTCTACGCAATGGTTGTCGGCTTCGTCAAGCCCGACATCGCGCAGTTCCTCAGATCCATAGATTTTCTGATCTACGTGGTACTCGGGGGGATGGGTTCCATGACCGGCTCCATACTCTCGGCCTATGTCCTGACCTATCTCCAGGAATTCCTGCGTTTTCTCCAGGATTACCGGCTGCTTATTTACCCGCTCATCCTCATCTTTATCATGCTGTTCCGGCCCAAGGGACTTTTGGGGATGAAGGAATTCTCTTTCGTAAAGACCTTCGATTTGCTCCTAAAACGGGGCAAGTCCGGGGCCGCCGGCAGGAATACCGGCAGGGGAGGGAATCATGAATGAGGGCCGGGAACTCAGACTCAAGATTTCCGATATTTCCATTGTCTTTGGGGGACTGCGGGCGGTAAGCGAATTTTCCTGCGAACTCTACCAGGGTGAACTTGTGGGGCTTATCGGTCCCAACGGCGCGGGGAAGACCACGGTATTCAACATGCTTTCAGGAGTCTACACGCCCACGGAAGGGGATATTAGTTTTTGGGACCGGCACGGCAAGGCCTATCAGTTGGGGAAGATCGCCCCTTCAAAACTCAACCGTATCGGAATATCCAGGACCTTTCAGAATATACGACTTTTCAACAACCTTACGGTGGAAGACAATGTACGGATAGCCCTTCATTCGGGCCGCCGGGAAACCCCCCTGGATGTGCTGTTTCGGCTTCCCCGCTTCCATATTGACGAGGAACACATGGTAGGCCGGGCGGAGGAATTACTGTCGCTTTTCAAAATAGACCACAAGAAGCACGAACTGGCCCGCAATCTGCCCTACGGTGAACAGCGCAAACTTGAAATAGCCAGGGCTCTTGCTTCAAACCCGATACTTTTACTGCTCGATGAACCGGCGGCCGGGATGAATCCCCAGGAGACCGAAAGCCTGATGCGGCTTATTTCGTTTATCCGGGAAAAATTCAACCTTACCATCCTCTTAATCGAACATGATATGCACCTGGTCATGGGGATCTGCGAACGGCTTTTGGTGCTGGACTACGGCAGGACCATTGCCTCGGGCCTGCCCGGTGAAATCCGCAAGGACCCGGCGGTAATCAAGGCCTATTTGGGCGAGGAGGCATTGGTTGATTGATGATACTTAAAGTTGATAAGCTTACCGTCCATTACGGCGCGATTCAGGCTTTGCGGGGAATTTCCTTTGAAGTTGAACAGGGGGAAATCATCACCCTGATCGGTTCCAACGGGGCGGGAAAAACCACCACCCTGCACGGCATTTCCAACATCATCAAAAAGACCGGGGGAACGGTGGTTTTTGACGGCCGTGATATTACGGCCCTTCCCCCGGACAGGATTGTGGCCGCCGGTCTTGTCCAGGTTCCTGAAGGCCGCCGGATCTTCGCCAATCTTACGGTCAGGGACAACCTCGAAATGGGGGCGTATACCCGCAAGGATCGCGCGGGCATACGGCAGGATATGGAGAATGTGTTCAGCATATTCCCCAGGCTCAAGGAGCGTATACGCCAGATAGCCGGCACCCTTTCCGGCGGCGAACAGCAGATGCTTGCCATGGGCCGCGCCCTTATGGCCAAACCCCGGCTCCTCCTTATGGACGAACCTTCCATGGGACTGGCGCCTATTCTGGTTGACGAAATTTTTTCCATCATCCGCCGGATTAACGAAAGCGGCACCACGATACTTTTGGTTGAACAGAATGCCTTTAAAGCCCTGGGCGTTGCCGGCCGCGCGTATATACTGGAAACCGGCCAGATAGTCAAAACCGGCCCGGCCGCTGAACTAATGAAAGACGACTCGGTTAAAGCGGCGTATTTGGGCGGGTAATTAGCAGCCTGTTGCACTTGTGGATTTTCGCGCCACCAGTAACGCAAAAATCCCGATTATCCGGCGTGCTTTCGGAGTTTGCAGGGTAAAAAATCGCCTGAATCGGCGATTTTTCGAGGTTTTATGCGCAAAGCGCAACAAACTCCTAGGTGCTTTGTGGATTATAATTTTATAGATTATAATTGAGGAAGGAGGTAAGAGATGATAATTCGCCGGGTAATGACCGAAAACCTTGTATCTATAGCGCCGGATGTGTCGGTAAACGAGGCCCGCTCCCTTATGGACAAGGAGAAGATCGGGCATCTGCCGGTTTTGGACAAGAGCGGCAAACTGGTGGGCATCGTGACCCAAAAGGACCTTATCAAGGCGGGGCCGTCTTCCGCCACCACCCTGGATATTTACGAGATCAGCTACCTGCTCTCGAAGCTCAAGGTGGAAAAGATAATGGAAAGGCATGTGATCACCGTAGATGAGAACGAGGTGGTGGAAGAAGCCGCCCGGATCATGGCGGACAAGCACATCGGCTGCCTTCCGGTAATGAAGGGCTCGTTGCTTATCGGGATCATCACCGACACGGACCTTTTCCACGTGTTCATCAACGCGTTTGGCGCCCGCAAGGGCGGGGTGCGGATCGTCGTCAGTATGCCGGATCGTCCCGGCGAGATTGCCAGGCTTTCCGGGGCCATCGCGGAGAAGGGCGGGAATATCTTTTCCTACGTCTCTACCGAGGGGGCCGATCCGGGCCACAGCCGTTCTACCCTGAAAATTTCCGACCTTTCCCGCCCCGAGGTTGAAGGCATTGTCGCCTCCCTGCCGGAAGTTGAACTGGAAGATATTCGCGAGTAGTATCCAGGTAGCAATTATCGTATTCATCATGGCCCTGGCCGTTCCCCCTTCTGGATGATTGCGGAATATGTTATATTTGTACCATGCGATCACCTAAAGAATTACAGTTGGACGCCAAGATTATCGAAGCGGTTGAGGCCCTGAAGCTGTCCGGCAAGGCGCTTAAAGTCACCCGGGCCATTCTGGAAGACGAAGAAGTTCAGACCCTCCAGGAATACGCGAATACCGTTTCCATTGTGCGTCTTCACTACAACGACCACGGTCCGGTACACATGCGGACCGTAGCTTACAACACTATTATCATGATGGGTCTGCTTCGTAACGCGGGCATTAAAACGAGTCTTGAAACCGAGGAATGCGGGGACTTTGAGGACAGCCTTACCGCGCTGATCCTCGCCTCCATCCTCCACGATGTCGGTATGTCCGTAAGCCGCCAGGATCACGAGGTTCACAGTGAGATCCTGGCGATCCCTTACCTGGAACGTTTTCTTGCCACGGCGTACAGAAACGATCTGCGAAAGCGGGTTATGCTAAAATCTCTGGCAACCGAATGTATCTTTGGCCACATGGGAAACAGGATAATCCACTCACTGGAAGCGGGGGTGATCCTCGTGGCCGACGGCTGCGATATGACCAAGGGCCGGGCGCGTATCCCCATGGCCCTTTCGGAAGGATCGGCCCGGGTTGGGGACATCCACAAGATCTCGGCCAATTCGATAGAAGAGGTACGCATTCTGGCCGGTAAGGAAAAGCCGATCCACATCGACGTACTTATGTCCAGCCAGGTGGGCCTGTTCCAGATAGAGGAAGTGCTGCTGGGAAAAATCGCCGCGAGTACCGT
>JAITLF010000340.1 GCA_031278025.1 Treponema sp. | reverse complement strand
TTCTTTCATTTCCCATTCAGTGGAATGTTACCCTGACGATCCTCAAGGAACTTTGTTCAGGGTTTCTGCGGAACCGGAACAGGGAAAGGGAATGTGCGGAGAATCAGCAGAAAATTCTTGACATCAAAACGCCGAACCTCATGCAGGAGGTAAAAAACCTTTCCGGCGGTAATCAGCAGAAGGTGGTTTTGGCAAAATGGCTTGCCAGTAACTGCAAAATTCTTGTTCTCGACGAGCCGACCAGGGGAATAGACGTAGGGGCGAAACTGGAAATCTATAACATCATGAACGATCTGGCCTCGAAGGGCATCGCCATTGTGATGATTTCGTCGGAGATGGATGAACTCCTGGGCATGGCGGACCGGATTACCGTGTTGTGTGAAGGTGTTCAAATGGGCGATTTGGACAGGGCCGGTTTCTCCCGGGAAAAGGTGCTGCAGCTGGCATCGGGAAATGGCTGACGTGGAAAAATTGACAGACAGGTGGCGGAGGTATCTATGAATTTTTCGGTATTCGTAAAAAAATACGGGGTTGTTGTCATGTTGCTGGCCCTTATAGTGGCGTTTTCCATCCTGGCGGGGGCAACATTCCTTACGGTCAACAATTTCTTCAATATTGCGCGGCAGGTTTCCATGCTGGCTATTGTGGCTACGGGCATAACCCTTGTGTTGCTGTCCCAGGGCATAGATCTGTCGGTTGGTTCCCAGCTTGCGGTGGTGGGGATCATGGTTTCCCTTTTGATGAAAAACATGGGGATGCATCCTCTGCCCGCCTGTGTGTTGGGAGTATTGCTGAGTACCATTATAGGGTTTCTTAATGGTTTTGTTATAACCTATACAAGGATCGCCCCTCTCATTTCTACCATGGCTGTGGGGAAGATACTCACCGGAATCGCGTATATTTCCTGCGGCGGAATGCCCGTATACGGAATTCCCCCTTCCATCAAATTTATTGCCCAGGGCTATGTGTTAAAGGTCATACCGGTTCCGGTTATCATCATGCTGGTCATTGTTATCGGTTATCGCCGGTTCCTTTCTCCTCAACAAGACCTGCCCGGGAAGATATATCAGGGTGCCGGGAAGCAACGAGGAAGCCGTAGCTTTCGGGCATCAATATCAAATTTTACCGTGTGATGGTATATACGGTCTGCGGTTTCTTGACCGGTATCGCCGGGCTCATCATGCTTGCCCGGATCAGTTCCGGCCAGCCCAACGCGGGAACCGGATTCGAGATGGACATGCTTGCCGCCGTGGTTCTGGGGGGCGTCAGTGTCGCGGGGGCAAGGGCTCAATATCCGGGGTCCTTATCGGCGTTCTTATCATCGGCGTCCTCAGTAACGGGTTTTCAATTATGGGGATTAACGATTATTATCAGCATGTTATCAAAGGGATAGTCCTGCTTGTCGCGGTGATTTTTGACAGCCTTCAGTTTATGGGCATAGGCCAAAAAAGGCTGAATAAATCCTCTGCCGCGGAAAAGCGGCGGCATAAAAAAGGAGGCTTTATATGGCGCTTTTTGCGGGAAACATTTTTTCACGGACCATGATGATGGAAACCCAGCTCTACGTCAGTATGCCCCAGGACGGCCGGTATTACAAAAAGGCCCCGCCGCCAAAGACCCTGATTCTCCTGCACGGAATATCCGACAATGCCGCCGGGTGGATCAGGAATTCCATGGCGGAGTTTATGGCGAATCAGTACGGCATAGCCCTGGTGGTGCCCGAGGTTCAGCGGAGTTTTTACCAGGATATGAAATACGGTCTTCCCTATTACAGTTATATTACCAGGGAACTGCCGGGGCTCGTATCGGAGCTGTTTCATCTTTCCGTAAAAAGGGAAGACCTTATGGTCGCGGGGCTTTCCATGGGTGGTTACGGCGCCCTCAAATGCGCCTTTGGCAGCCCCGATGTGTTTTCCGCCTGCGGGGCCTTCAGTTCCGCCTGTGATGTACGACACATGGCGGCCAATTACCAGGAACTCGAAGGGGTCGGGGAAGTGGGCTACCGGATGGGACCCGAACTGGCAGGCCAGTTCGGCGAAGACAGGAAGGTCCCCGACGACAGCGATCTGTATTTACTTGTGGAAAAGACTTCCAAAGCGGCGGTGAGACCCCGGCTGTATATGACCTGCGGCACGGAAGACGGGTTGCTGGAGATGAACCACAGATTGCGGGACCATATCAAATCCCTGTCCGTTGATTGCATCTATGAAGAATGGACCGGCATCCATGACTGGATCTTCTGGAACGAGTCCCTGCGGCGGATGCTGGCGCATTTCCTGGCTGCCTGAATGATGCCGCCGCTGCAAGGGTGAAGCGGGGCGGGGGCGGTCTGAAGACGGCAAAGACCGTTGCCGCGGGGCCTGTAAATTATTTTGTGTAAACGGCACATCATAGGGGAACTCTCTCTTCCCCGTAAATGATTGCGAACTGATTAAGGGCGGCCCCCCAATCCCGTATGGGCATTGTCCATTTTCCGGATATGTTTTTCAAGCCCATGAAAATCAACTTCATCGCCGCTTCGTCATTCGGAAATGACTGACGGTGTTTGATGATTTTTTGTATCGTATAATTGAC
>JAITLF010000318.1 GCA_031278025.1 Treponema sp. | reverse complement strand
ATGGAGCGGGTTTCACCCCGTACAGCCGTTTAAAAAGAGCCGCTTTGGCATCCACTGCCTCTTTTTTTTTCCATGCCGTCATTATAACATCTTCGGGGTTTTTAAACAAGTCTAATGATATATCTCTTTTTGGGAAAGTTCAAGTCTATTTTTGTTATACTTTTTTATATGTTTTTCATTTTTCTGTAAATTTTTCGAGAAAAATTTCGGGCGGTATCGCGCCATACCTTTTATGTATGAGCATAGGTGAACTGCCTTTCCCCGGTCAAAAATCAAGCATCCGCGATCTTCCCACTTTCCATGCGGATCGCGCGGGAACAGACCGCCGCGCTGAGTTCCCTGTCGTGGGTAATGATAAAGACCGTTTTTCCCAATGACAAGAGCCGTGTTCGGCTTCGCCTTGAGCCCCCTCATGGGTCGGCTCATTGACAAGGCGGGGTATAAGACGGTCATGGTCGCCGATACCCTCATCCTCATCATCGTCTGCCTGCTCTACGGGTTCGCCCACCGGCTCTTCCCGCTGCGCACCGCGTTCATCGTCGTCTGCATCAACTTCGTCCTGACTTCTATCGTGTCCCTGGCCAGCATAGAGGTGCTTTTCACCAGGAGCGCAATCCTGGGGGTGATCAATTCCCTGTATGCCGCGACCATCCAAAAACCTCACGGCAGGGTATTCCCCGCCGCACGGTAGATTTCGTACCATTCCTCACGGGTGATCCTCATGTCCGCCGCCCTCACGCAGTCTTTAAGCCGGGCGGCGTTCATCGTGCCGATAACCGGCTGGAAGCCTGCAGGATGCCGTTCCGTGAAGCGCCGGCGATGCCGGCGAAGATCGCTCCGGGGATAAACAGCGGGGGAAGAAGGCCAGCGCGGCGGCGGAGAACCCCACCGCAGACGTATAGTATCGGGCGAATTTAGTGATGCAGTTTTCGGTAACGGATTTTTTGCTCCCGTGTTTTGCACGAGGTTGAGGATTTTGGAGACCGTGGACTCCCCAAAGACCTTGGTTACCTCAATGGTGAGCAGTCCGCTTTTGTTGATGGAACCCGATAGAACGGCGCTGCCCTTCTCCCGGGGCAGAAATTCACCGGTGGGGACAGAAGTGTCCAGCGTGGAAAAGCCCTCCGCCACCACGCCGTCCAGGGGGATTTTTTCACCGGGTTTCACCACGATACGGTCCCCGATTTGTACCCTTTCCGGGGACAACTGCTCGAGACCGCTGGCGGTTTTCAGGTTGGCGTAATCGGGCCTGATGTCCATGAGGGCGGATATGGATTTGCGGGAACGTCCCACCGCGTAATCCTGAAAGGCTTCCTCTACCCGGTAAAAGATCATCACCGCCGCGCCTTCAGGATATTCGCCAATGGTAAAGACTCCGATAGTGGCGATACCATTAAGAAATTTTCGTCGAATATTTCACCTTTGGTACTATTCTTGATGGCCTTGATAAGCACTTCTCCGCCCACCAAAAGATAGCTTGTCAGAAAGAGGGCAAGCCGCATAAGGGACGGCAATGGGATGGATGGAACATAATCAAAGACCAGACCCAGGACAAAGAGGATCGCGCCCAGGCTAAGACTTATCCGCCGGAACCAATCCTTTACCGAAGCGGCACGCGCTTTGTCGTTCGCCACGCTTCTGTTCGGAAAAAGAACCCTGTCCCGCAGTTCTACAGAAGATTCAAGCCGCTTGATGATTCCGCTGGTACGGGCCAGGATGTCCTCCCATCGCGCCGAATCCCGCGTTTCGATGGTGAGTTTTTGCACGGAAAAATCGACCAATGCCCGGCTTACCCCTTCCATGATTCCCCCTAACACGCCTTAACGATGATATCCTCATCGACGCTCCGGGCAATACCGGCAATGGTTGCAGTTGATGGGAAATGGCGGACTTGCTCATGCCCAAAAGGGCCGCAATGTCACAGACGCACATTTCGGCCCGCAGCAGGGCGCAGAGGATTTTAACCCTGGTGGAATCGCTGAACACCTTAAAGAGGTCTGCCAGGTCCAACAATACTTCATCATTGGACATCTTTTCCCTGACCGTGGCTACCACTTCTTCGTGGATTACGTTACAAGTAAAGCTCTCAATGTCCGTAGCGTCCTTTTTCATAAGCCCCCTTAACAGTTGAACGTATGAACATATATAAAAATACAGGGATGTATGCTCTATGTCAAGTTTTTTTTGATTTTTTTTATTTCGCGACTGTTTCAATGTAAGCGGGAATACCATGAGAATAATTCCGGTTCAGAAACATATTTTTTAGGTTCAGGCAGGTAACTACCTTGTTTGCTTTATCTTTATTATGTATCTGAGGTAGGTTATGCAAAGATTAGTACCTTGTTCTACGCCATGGACAAAGAGAAGTGGAATTTTTGGTTTATTTTTCCCCAGGGAAACATCCTGGTTCACCAGGTGTTTCTTTAACCAGACTCCTCTTGTACCCCTTGAAAAGTAATGACCGTCTAGAGTTGACGAACCGATCGCTATGAAGTATGTTATATAGAAAGATATTTATAGAAATTATAAGATTAGCCAAGGTGTTTTGGGGTTATATTTCTATATTTTAAACAATCGTTGAGTCTGCGCTGAAAGCTTTATCGTGCAGTATGTTCCGATACGGTTCTCAAGACTCATCAAAGAAGAAGTGGCAATTATTATGAGGCTTTTGCAAAATGTCCAATATAAAAAGAGCTTTACCTATCTTTCATACCGGAAAGATGAATAAAAGAAGGAGTGATTTGTATGAAAAAACCATGGCTGCTATTACCGGTTCTTGTATGCTTAGGTCTTTTGAGCTGTTCTGATACTCCTGCGGTTAAGGCATCTCAGAATTCCCCGGAAAACACCGAGTCGTCAAGTGAAAGCAATACTGAAGAGGCTCAAGGAGGGGTCTATATTGGCTTACTTTCCTTTGCCGCAGATGTACAGGATCTGACCGGCAGTACCTTGATTTATCTGAACGATGAAGGAAGAACCCAGCTTTTACAGTCCCTGTCTAAGTACAACCGGGCCTCTGGTGCAGGAACCGCTTTATACTATGCGGTTCATCAGGCATTACATAATCTCAATGTCCAGAAATCCTCATTCCCCGATAACCTCAGTTCGATTAATCTCATTACCTTTACCGATGGTCTGGATAACAATTCAACCAGCCTGGCCCTTCCCGTAATAGAAGATCAAGATTTCAGGGGTAAATCCACAGAGTCCTACGCATCATATATTAAACAACAAATTGCAGAACGGCGTATCGCCGATAAGCCGATTACCGGCTTTGCCGCGGGGGTACAAGGGGGTGATGTGGAGGATCAAGCGGCGTTTAGAGCGACTTTAGAGTCTCTGGCCAGTACCACCGGTACTTCTGCTACTAATTTCTATGAACTCAACGATTTTTCAGAATTGAACCAAAAATTTCAAGATATAGCGAATAACCTAACGATTATTAACCGGGATCTTACCTTCGCCATTATTACCCCTTCGTATCAGCCGGGGACCAAGATCCGGATGACCTTTGATGTAGCAGAACCTACCATGGAGGCCTTCTCCAAGTCTACCCGGTATGTAGAGGGTGAAGTAAGTATCAAGGATGGAACCTATGAATTAACGCATATTACCTATTCTGAAGGGGTTTCCTCTTCTTCTGAAGAACCGGTACCTGGTACCCTGAATGGTACCGAGGTAAGCTATATCTTTAATGATTTTTTGGTATCCGATGCTAAATGGCAGCTTCAACAATGGATCCTAAGTCCGGGAACTACTACCTGGCAGCGTAACAGCGAATATACCATGGGAGATTCCTTAAAGATTGCAGTGGAAAAACGTTCATCCGTCATATATCTGGTGCTTGACAATAGCCGGTCCCTAGTCGATACCGATGTGGCTTCCATACGGAATGCAGTTGAAGGTTTTATTAACCTCTTATACCTGAAATTATACCCCGGTTCCACGGTTTCCCAAAGCACCCAACACAATCAAAGTATCATAAATCTTCAAAATAATATCTGGCAGGAAGATGAAATCGCTTCCGGAGAGTACCGCTATTACCGTTTCCATGCCCAAGCAGGCCAATCCTACCTCATTCGATGGAACGATTCCCTTGAAGGGGATGGTACGAAAACCGGAGATATCCTTGTCACCATATATCGGGAAGATAGTAACACGTCGCTGTACTTCGGCGTAGACTCAGGATATAAGAATCCTCCCCGGATTGCCGTAACCGAGGATACGGATATTTTAATAGAAGTGAGGGGATATAATGTTAACCGCAATACAGGGAACTATACCCTTATGTATATACACCAAGTGCCTAGTGGTTTCTAACCGGTTGCTGCCGTTCCCTATTCCTGTCAGCTAAAGCCATAACAATTCGACTGTGCAGGGGGTCTTGATCCCCTGCATTTTCTTTTATCCCTTTGTCACTGGCTGCCAAAGGTCCCTATGGCAGTAAGATTTCCGAAAACTTTCGATGGTTCGATTGTGGCCATACAGATGGAGCGTACTCTTAAGAAGGTATCGGTTCGCGACCAAGAGACCTTTCGCCGCCACCCGGTCATAGCGTATCTCTAGTAGGTTGAGTAAACTAAAGTGATAAGTATAAAATACCCTTGCCTGCGGGGTATAGCCGATGGATGTTACGGCTGTTGGAGGAACGAAGCAAGGCGGAATTGGGGATAGCGTTATCGGACACCGCCATAGGGGCAGTATTAAAAACACCCCTGAGAACGTGCTGGAGCATAGCTCCAGCCAAACGCGGTATTCATGGCCGGTATGGAGGACGTACATATCAGCGGCCCTACGAAGCAACACGACCGGGTATCGGTATGGACGAACAGTCGGTAGACCTATTGGGGGAGAAATGGATACGCTGAAGATCCCAGGATACGCTCGTTGGATGAAAGGTTTCCGGCTCCGGAAGGGTTTGAGATAGCGCACAAGCGGGAGATCCACTATATGCCGAAGCATGGGATCTGGCTGAACAGAGCGGAAATAGAGCTCAACGCGATGACCAGTCAGTGTCTCTGGATCTGCGGCTAGACAGGCTGGAAAAGCTCTTGGGTGCATGGGGGGCATGGCAGACGAAAGGATAAGCGGAAGCTGGTGGAGTGGCAATTTAGGACGGAAGATGCCCGGATAAAACTTCACCGTTTATATCCGTCTCTTTAGTCAAATCAGCCTACTAGCTCCCTAGCCACCCATATAGGGATACTAAGGGCCAGGCCCTAAAGCAAAGGAAAACCGGTAAAATCTGATATTTTGTTAGGGACATAATCAGAAAAGTTTGCTATACTATTTCTTACAAATCCTCCTGGGTACCCAGGTAGGGCAATATGGAATAAGGAGTATAGCATGGGAAAACAACATTGGGGATCGAATCACGGTCCGAATCAAACCTCGAATCATGAGGTAAAAAAGAAGTGGTACAGTTGGTATTTTGACTTCAACTTGTTGTACCGAATTCTCATCGGCCTCGTACTGGGGCTCATCTTGGGTTTGGTATTTAAGGAGAAGATCCTCTGGATGGCTCCTTTGGGTGACCTTTTTGTGCGGCTGCTCAAGATGATCATGATGCCTATCATTTTATCTACCCTCATTGTAGGGGCCTCATCGGTAAGTCCCGCTAATCTGGGTAAAGTGGGCATCCGGGTCATTGTTTTCTATCTTCTTACCTCTGCGGTGGCGGTAAGCATAGGATTGTTCATGGGGACGGTGTTCCGACCAGTAGCAGAGTTGACCAGCATCACCGAAGCCGCAGGAAGGGAGGCCGCTGCCCCTTCTATAACCCAAACCTTGCTCAACATCATTCCCACCAGTGTGGCCCAAGTGGTGGTCAACGAGTCGATTCTCGCGGTTATTTTCTTTGCCCTGGTCTTTGGTATGGGGATTTCCTATTTACGGGTGTCGCATAATGAACGGATCAAGAAAGGGGGAGAACTCTTGTATACCTTCTTTGACGGCATCGCCGAAGTGATGATGCTGATCATCCGGGGGATCATGCAATACGCGCCTATCGGCGTTTTGGCCCTGGTTTCGGTAGTCTTTGCTTCCAACGGTCCCAAGGTGATAGGCTCTCTTGGACTGGTAACTGCGGCGTGTTTTATCGGGTATGCCTTGCACATCATCCTGGTGTACGGAGGCTTGGTTAAATTCTATGGAGGCTTGAGCCTTAAACGGTATTTCAAAGACGCCAAAAACCCCTTCATTACCGCATTTGTAACCCGTAGTTCCAATGGAACCCTGCCGGTTTCCATGCAAGCCGCGCAAAATCTCGGGATTCCTAAGGATATTTACTCTTTCTCCCTGCCCCTGGGGGCTACCCTAAACATGGATGGTACGGCCATCTACCAAGGGGTATGCGCGGTTTTTATTGCCCTTTCCGTATGGGGACGGGCCTTTACCCTCCCGGAGATGGGAATCATTGTGGTTACCGCAACCCTGGCCTCTATCGGCACTGCAGGGGTTCCCGGCGCGGGGGCCATCATGCTTCTTTTAGTCCTTGACGGCGTGGGTTTGCCGGTTATTGCAGGAAGTCCCGTGGCCGGGGCCTATGCCATGATCCTTGGCATTGACGCGCTCCTTGACATGGGCAGGACCGCCCTTAATGTAACCGGAGACCTTTCCTGTACCACCGTGGTGGCTAAGAAGATGCAGCAACTGGATATGACTAAATGGAAAATCTAAGATCTGCGCGGATCCAGTACCCTTAAGGATACCCTAACGGGAGATGATTAAAGTCCGCCGGTTAATCCCACATATCGGCGGACTTCTCGTCTTCTTTTTTACATAAATGACACTTTTTTACATGCTGCGTTTTACCGCTACTTTTTTACCTCTTTTTTTACCTGTATAAAACCGCCGATGCGGGCTGGTAGTCCATCTTATCTGTATTATACGCTGCACCTGCTCTTGTATCTGATATATTATGTATCTGATAAATTACGCATAGAGTATACGAATATTTTATAATTAATGGTATTATCTTACGATTTAATTACAAATAATCCCATAAGCACATAAAATGGGTTTCCAAACAAAGCACATTGAGGCACTTTCAAAACTCCGTTATAAAGGTTGAGAGGGGATGTACTGGATGAGGTATAAAGCGATTATTTTCGATCTGGACGGGACCTTGGTGGATACTATCGAGGACATCGCGGCTTCCATGAACCGCGCCCTGGAACTGCATGGGTTTCCTCGGTTAAAGCCTCAGGAATATACCTCCAAAGTAGGCTGGGGCATACATCGGCTTGCTCTGCTCACCCTGCCCCGGACAGTACAGCAGAGCGGGGAAGCACAGTCCATTGCGGCGGCGCTAGCCAAGGACGCGACCCGGTTTTACACGGAACAGCCCCTGGTGTACTCCAGCCTCTATCCGGGCATCCGGGAGGCGGTGGCTGAACTCAAGAAGCGGGGTTTTAAAACCGCAGTCTTGACCAACAAGCCGGATCCTGTGGCCCACCTGGTGCTCAATGCCCTATTTCCCCCAGATTCTTTTAACCATATCCAAGGGGATAGGCCCGCTCTTCCCCGAAAACCAGATCCCCGTGCAACCGGTGAACTCCTCAAGGCCCTGAAGAGTGTCCCGGCAGAAAGCATCCTGGTGGGGGATTCGGAGATTGATATGGAAGCGGCCCATGCCGTGGGCTGCTATGCTGTGGGGGTAAGCTGGGGATTCCGGCCCTGCTCGGTCCTGGAACAGAGCGGGGCCGAGCGGATCATCCACCGACCAGAAGAACTGCTAGACTGCTGCTGAAGGGCCTCGGATCCGGGACGTTTCTGCGGGTTTATCTATCCTACTCTGCGGGTTTATCTATCCTACAGTTTAAGGGAGCTTATATAGGTATCGTATGCTACCTGGGCATCCTGGGCTGTTTTTTCCGCTCCCTCAAGACGGCTATAGAGGTCGTCAATGGCTGCATCTTGGGCAAGGAGGCGTTTGAGGTATTCTTGGCCCTGCTGGGTCTGATTACCGGCGGCTTCCAGGTTACGCCGGATCCGGTCCTGCTCGGCTATGAGCCGTTCCCGTTGGGTGTTGAGCGTGGCGAGGGCTTGTTGTGCTGCATCCGCGGCTTGCTTCAGCTCAATCCCCCGCTGCAGGGCGGAACGGACCTGCTCAGGGATTTCCTGGTTTCTGGTATAGCTTATAAAAGAAGGCAGGTTTAGCTGGGTCAAGATGATCTGTTCTGCCAGGGCTTGTTCTTCTGTTACGGTCATACTCAGGTCCTGCCCAGAAGGAAGGGTCGTCACGAAACGGTACAGGGTATCGGTTCTGCTGTCAAAAGCGGCCGGTTCGGTGAGGCTTGTTTCCCGGGTGAAGGGATGTTCCAGGATAAGCCGCCTGGCAGTGCCGGAAGCGTTTATCCAGGTATACCGGGTTTCATAGATCAGTTTCCGGTTAATGGTCATGATCCCCTGCCGAACCGTAACGGCGCTTATCACCCGTGAAGAACGTTGCCGTACATAGCCGGTAACTGCAAGCTCATCCCCGTAGGAGATAAGCCGTTTCTCCTGTTCTGGGAAAAATTCAAACAAGCTATCGCCCCCATAGGTACCGCCGTCGTAGACCGTGATGGGGCCTGGAGGCAGGGGAAGGCCGGTGGTATTGGTAAGCTCCGCACTGAGGGCAGGATGGACCGCCCCGCCCTTAAGGGCTTTGGCCCCGGAAAAGACCAAGGTCTTGACCGCATTCACTGCCGCTTCCACCAGGGGCAGCATGGCGCTTTGCTGACGGGCAAGGCTGACGGGCTCAGGCAAGGTAAAGGCAAACTGTTCTCCCCGACTCTGAGCCTGGGCGCTTTCCAAGGGGGAGGTACCCAAAACCTGGGCGTTTGCAGCCCGTGGAGCAGGAGCCAGTCTTTTTTCCATCTGAAAGAGGGATTGGGCGGCTTCTGGGGAGGGCGGGAGGGCTGTTTCATCGAGCGCAACCGCAGCTGCTCCCCCGGCGCTTTCTGTCCAACCTGAATCATAGGTCTGAGCTTCGGCGATTCCGGGAATAGCCAGGGGAAGCACAGGACGCCTGAGATGATAGGGAGGGTAGAGGTTTTGGATGAATGAGACCTGCCGGCCACTTACCAAGGCAAGCTCCAGGTTGTTCCAGTCCAGGTCGCTGTCGTTATCCACAATGGCCCAGCCCTGGAGCAGGGGTCTATCCTGGGATAGATCCAGCCGATAGGAGACCTTCCACACCGGGGTGGGGATCACATAGCTTAAGGAAACCTCCCGCTGTCCTGCCCCGGGAAGCTGAATTTGGAGGTTCCGGGTATCCTCATTGCGGGAGTGCATGATGAGATCCAAGGCACGGGTAAGGTCGGCGTTTATCAGGGGGTCTAGGAAGGCAAAGCTGCCAAGCTCAGTGAACCTTACAAGCCGGATCCCCTGGTCGGTATAGAGGGAAAGATAGGGCTCCTTTCCGGCGCCCTGGGTAGGGGAGGCTGCAGTAGCGCGGTATTCCACGCCGAGGATGCGACCCTGTAAGGGAAGGGGGCTATGGACCTGGATTTCTGCACCTTTGAGGCTGTCCAGGATTTCAGGGATACTGGAATAGCGGGAGAGGTCAATACTCAGGCTTTTAAGGGTCCGGGACAGGGTCTGTTCCGAAGGATACACCACCCTAGGGCTTGAAGCCGGATCCTCTATGACCAGGGATTTTAAGACGTCGTTTACCTCCACCGCCTTAAAGGGAAGGGTAAGTACGGCAGAACCGGCAATTGGTCCCTGGTGTTCAAAGAAGCCTAAGCCGGAAGAAAAGAGGGTGAGCCTACGGAGGGGCAGGGTATTGGTGGAAACTATGGGGGCTCCTTCGGAAGGTGCCGAAGCAAGGAGCCCCGGCTGGGAGGCTGGGATCGGATCCTTGAAATCTTGTTCTAGCTGATCATAAACAGCCTGGGCAGACAGGCTCCTGCTGTTCAAAAGAAGCCCCACAAACACCCCTAAACAAAGGGGAAATCGTAATGCTTGATACACGGTACGTTCCTTTACAAAATTCTCTTAATTATTGTACCGATGAAGTCCAAGGGCTTACAAGAGGAGGACAGGCAGGAATTCTTACCCCTCATGTCAGGGCGAGCGCATTAAAAATTCTTAGGGATCAGCCGCCACATGTTCCGTTTGAGCGGTAAATCCCGATTGGAACAACAATTGTTCAAGATACTCATCAGACCAGGCCATCTGTTTGATCCTACTCGCCATGCTTCGACTTGACTCGGTATCGGATCGGGCCAGGGAAAGCGCGATCTTTCGAATAAACGACAGGTTCTCAGGCGCCTGCCCGCTCTTTATCCGGCAGGCGTCCTCACCAAAGGCCACATCAAGAACATAATGGAGCGAGTTCTCGATACCCCAATGAGCCCGGACACTCGCGCCAAATACCACCGGGTCAGCCGGCAGACTTGAGACATACTACCGCTGTTCGGTACTGACCGTTTCTCCGAGAGTACGAATGGATTCAATAACACCAATGGAGGTAATGGTGTTCCAGGCAGGATGAACGGCAACCAGCCAGGAAACATCATCGGTTATAGCGTGGTTCCGCCGTCCCTGCCGGCCATGATCAACTTCAAAGGTACTGCCGGTCTTCACCAGGGGGTCCGGATGGACAAAATCAATACCTTCAAAGTAGGTTTTTACATCGTCATAGAGTGTTTCCTGGTTTTCCTTTAGTGAAAACACATATAAAGCTCCCGCACTGACTATCCGGTTGGCTATTTTGTACTAACATCCCATCGCATCTATGGTCACAATACACCCCTTGAGGGCTATCATCTCCAATAATGCCGGTATCGCGATGATTTCATTGCTTTTTTCTTCGGTCTTTACCTGGGCAAACACCAGTCGGTTTTCGGTTGCCCAGGCGCCGACCAGGTGGATGACTTTATTCCCCTGCCGGGTATTAAAGCTCCCCCGTACGGTTTTCCCATCTATGGCTATCACTTCGATGTCTTCCCAACCTTTGGCGAAGGCCATCACTGCCAAAAGGGTGATGATGATAACTTCGATAAGGGGATAGCATTTTTTCGCTCAATTCGCGGGTCTTTGATGTCGTTAAAAAAGTCGATTATGGGTGGTACCGTTTCAGGGATCATTAGTACCTCCAGTCTCACTGCTATCGGCTTTTTTTATCCCTTCTTTACCCCTTTTTTAATGCGCTCGCCCTGCCCTGTGGGAGACCCCCTATTGACTTCTCCAGAGGGGCGGTTATACACTTTTTTAGAGGTACATTTGGAGGGAAGCATTACTATCGTGCTGGACGACCGGGAAGTGTTGTCCGGGGTATGCGGTGCCAACGATGGAAACCTCAAGGTTCTGGAGGGTTCCCTTAGGGGACGCATCAATACCCGGGGAAATGAAATCCGGTTTGAAGGAGTTGACGCCGACGGCGTTAAACGGTTCAAAGCGATGATAGACTGTCTTATAACCGCGGTAGAGGAGGGCGAAAGTCCGTCGCCCGAATACGTTGAGGCCCTGGCCGGAATCCGGGGGTTTAGGGGGAATGAGGATGCCGGAAAGGTTCCCGCAGAGAATTCCCCGACCGATACGATGCGGGCGGCCCTGATTCACATTCCCCATGGATTCAACCGTATTTTTCCCCGGAGTCGGAATCAGGCGTCGTATATTTTGGGCATGCGGGCCAGGGACATCTGTTTCTGCATAGGACCGGCGGGAACCGGCAAGACCTACCTTGCCATCGCGGAAGCCCTCAACATGGTCCTTTCCAAGAAGGCCCGTAAGCTGGTCCTGACCCGCCCGGTGGTGGAGGCCGGCGAAAGCCTAGGCTTCCTTCCCGGAGACCTTACCCAAAAGATAAATCCCTACCTGAAACCCCTCTACGACGCCATGGAAGCCCTGGTTCCCTTTGAACTCATCCGCCGTATGGAAGAGGACCATGTCATTGAGATCGCTCCCCTGGCCTATATGCGGGGGAGGAGCTTCAACAACTGCGTGGTCATATTGGACGAAGCCCAGAATACTACCAAAGAACAGATGAAGATGTTCCTGACCAGAATAGGAGCGGGCGCCAGGGCGGTTATCACCGGAGACGCCACCCAGATCGATCTTCCCAAGCGGCTTGATTCCGGACTCTTACATGCCGTATCCATTCTTTCCGGTATAGAGGGGCTTCATTTCGCCTACCTTAATACCGCCGATGTGATCCGTAATCCGCTTATCAAGAAGATCATTCAGGCCTATGATGATAATGACCGGGAAAGAATATGATTGAGAAAGAGTGTGGCTGTGGAAGACTATGGCTGTGAAAACCTATGATATGAAATCGAAAAAAACATGAAAAACAACAACAACGATTTCGGCGGTAAAGCCTTCCTGAATACCTTAAAACCCTTACAACCCCGGCTTGGCCCCCTGGTGGCGACGGCGGCGGCCTTCCTGGTTTCCCTGGCGGCGGTTAGCCTGGGCCGGGGTTATGTCCGGATCGGGGCAAGAGACATTCAGGAATTTGAGGTGGGCCGGGTAGCTGACCGGGATATTACGGCGGAACAGGCCGTCTCATATGTTGATGAAGAAGCCACTGACTATAGCAGGGCATCCAGGGAAAAGCAGGTTCCCGCAGTCTTTACCTATTCACTCCAAACAAACGAACAGGTTATAGAAGCTTTTAACCGGTTTACTGCGCTTTCGTCTTCTTTCATCACCGAACCGGGCAGGGGAAATGGGTCGTTTAACTACTTCCGCGCTGCGGTAGAGACCGAATTTCCCGGTTCCTTTTCCGTGAGCGCCCTGGAAGCCCTGTATAACGCCCCGGACCGGGAACAGATGGGGGAGTACGGCAACGCCATTTTGGGGCAGCTTTTGGAAGCCGGCGTCTTTGCCTTGCCTTCGGGTCTGGAAGCCTATAACCCGGATGTGGCGGAACTCCTCCACAATTACGGCCCCAGGACGGAACGGGAACAGGTACGTTATAACCGGATCGTTACCATAGATAAGGCGGGGGACACCATAACGCGGCTTGCAGAGGAGAACGGGTTTCCCTTCTCCTTTACCTCTATCGCCGCGGCCCTGCTTATGCCGTTTCTCGCGGAAAACGTCTTCTTTTCCCCGGAGGATACCCGGCAACGTGTTGCCGAAGCCCGCTCAAGAGTGGAACCGGTGGTAAAACACATAGAGCGGGGCAAGAAGGTCATACGGAAGGGTTTTATTGTTACGGAAGAAGACATGGCCCGGCTTAAGGCCCTGAGTCTTCCCGCCCAAGATCGGGATCCCCTGGCCTTCATAGGCCGGATGCTGGTGTTCTTGCTTCTCTACGCCCTCCTGGGTTTCCTGACGAGTCAGCGTTTCCTAAACCGGCTTTTGGAACCCCGGTCGGTTTACCTCCTTTGCGTCCTGGCGGCGGCGTATATTGCCGGTTCCGTTTTTATCCGGAACCTTTCCATGATCGGGGATTTTTCTGTCGCCCTGTTCCTGCCGACCGCCCTGGCGGTGATGCTTCCGTATCTTTTGATCGGCCCCTATATTGCGGTAGTCATGGCTTTGGTCCTGCCCCTGGCAAGCTTCCTCGCCGGCGCTTTTGATACAGCGTCCTATATTTTCGCCCTTACCTCCGGGGTTGTGGCGGTCTATGCCCTGCGAGGGGTCGAAAAGCGTATAGACATGGTCAAGGCGGGCCTGGTCATAGGGGCGGCTAATTGCGTAACCATCCTGGCCGTCCTCCTTTCCTGCCGGAACCCGCCGGAAAGCTATCCCGGCTTTCTGTTCTGGGCTGCTTTTAACGGCGCGGTTTCGGGGATACTGGTTCTGGGCTTCCTTCCCTGGCTGGAGTATGCCCTGAACGCGGTAACCACCTTTAGGCTCATAGAACTTGCGGATCTCAATTCCCCTATTCTGAAGCGTCTTTTCAGCGCCGCGCCGGGGACCTACAGCCATTCCCTCATGGTGGCCACTCTGGCGGAAGCAGCCTGTCAGGAAATAGGCGCCAATCCCCTGCTGGCCCGGGTGGGCGCCTATTACCACGACATAGGCAAAATAGACAACCCCAGTTATTTTGTGGAAAATCAGACCGCCTATAACAAGCACGACAACATAGCCCCTCGGCTTTCGGCAACGGTGATCCGCAGTCATGTGAAACTGGGGGTTGAAAAGGCCCGGCGTCTCGGCCTTCCCAAGGAGGTGGCGGATATTATTGCCGAACACCATGGCAATTCGGTGATAAGCTGGTTCTACCATGCGGCCCTTAAGCGGGAAAATCTGGTGAACCAAGAGGATTTTTCCTACCCAGGGACGCCTCCCCGGTCCCGTGAATCCGCAGTGGTCATGCTGGCGGACGTTACCGAAGCGGCATCCCGGACCCTCGAAAAGCCTTCGGTAACCCGGCTCGAAAAGTACATCCAGGAACTCATCATGGCGAAATTTGAGCACGGTCAGCTTTCTGAGTCGGAACTGACCTTTCGGGATCTGGAAACGATCAAAAAAGCCTTTGTCCGCGTTCTGGCCGGCCACTACCACTCCCGCATCGAATACCCGAAAGTCGCAAAAGACCTAAAGAATCCTCCGGATTCTAAGAACCCGGAAGGCCAGAATACGGTGGAGATGAAACAGTATCCCCACCAGCCTGTCTCCCACAGGAACGGAGGACACTCATGAACCGTGTTGAAGTACACGCCGAGGAGGTTCCCCTTCCTGGTTGGGCGGAATCTCTTATCGCCTTCGCCCTCAGTGCGCTGGACGCTTTGGGTAAAACAAACTGGGACCTTTCAATTCTTCTCTGCAATGACGCATATATACGGTCCCTCAATTCGCGCTACCGGGATATGGACGAGCCTACGGATGTTTTGTCCTTTTCGTTGGGAGAAACCGTCCCTGATGAAGAAGGCGCTATGCGGTATCTGCCGGGGGACATTGTTATCTCCCTGGAAACCCTGGAAGAAAATGCGCGACATTTTCGCGTGGACGAGGATGAAGAGTTGCGCCGCCTCGTGATCCATGGCATTCTTCATTTAGACGGGATGGATCACGAGGATAATGAACCCTTTCGGCCTATGTTGCGGCTTCAGGAAGAACTATTGAAGAAACTAGCAGCCGGTGGGACTTTGCGTAAGCCGCATGAAGAAATGCGTGATTTCACGTATTTCGAGGTTCCTTTGGGAGTTTGCACGGAGGATTTTTGCGATAAATCGCAAAAAACTTCAATTTTAGGGGCAACGCCCCACAAACGCCTCGCCGGAAAACCGGGGATTCAGGAGGGAGCGGCGCCGCGGGTGGAGCCGCTCATTACAGGAGGAATGGAGCTGAAACTATCATGAGTGCGGGAGGTTTTGTTAAATCTCTCTTCAAAAAAGGAGAGATGAATAAAAAGACCTACGATTCCCTTGAAACGGATCAGCAGGAAATGATTCGGGGGGTGGTAGAGTTGTCGGAAACCACAGTCAAGGAAGTCATGGTCCCTCGGATCGACACGGTGTTCCTGTCGGCGGATACCCCCAAGGACGAGCTTTTGGCAGTTATCTGCGGAAGCGGCCATTCCCGGTTTCCGGTATACGAGGAGACCATAGACGACGTTATCGGCGTCCTCTATGTAAAGGATGTGTTACAGGTTCTGGTCAAGAACGACGAATTCGATATCCGTAAACTTCTGCGGAAACCCTTTTTCGTCCCGCTTTCCAAGCATATTGATGAACTTTTGCGGGAACTTAGGCGGCGACGTGTCCATATCGCGGTAGTGGTGGACGAGTACGGCGGCGTGTCAGGCATAGTTTGTATGGAAGACATTATTGAAGAGATCATCGGGGACATACAGGATGAATTCGACAACGAGCAGGAAGACATCGTGAAGCTGGAAGAGGATTCCTACCTCTGCGATGCCAGAGTAAACCTGGAGGACCTGGGGGAGGAAATTGGGGTGGACTTTCCGGTTGAAGATTGCGATACCTTGGGCGGCTTTGTCTTTGACCTTTTGGGCAAGATCCCGGTTAAATACGAAAAAGCCGTATACGCCGGCCATGATTTCATCATTCAGGATATGGAAGGGCACAAGATCAAAACCGTCAAGATCGTGCTAAGGCGGGATCTCGGTTCATGATGACACGGTTTCATTCGCTTTTTGGGGCGGTCTTGTTTTGTTTTTTGTTGGGTTCCTCTCCTCTTTTTTCCCAAGGCCGTCTTTTGGACGGGAGTGCGGCGTTCCATTACGAGCAGGGCCGACAGTACATGGCCGCCGAAGACTGGTATTCCGCAACGGAAGCCCTGCTGGAATGTCTCAAACTCAGCCCTGCCCACGCCGAGGCTACCGCGTCTTTAGCGGAGTGCTACTACGAATTAAGCGAATACGACGAGGCCCTGAACTGGGTCAGGAAGGGCCGGACCCTGGCACGGGGAAACCTGGCTCTGGCGAATCTTGAGGCCGTTATCCTTATCGCCCTGGGTCAGCTTGACGGGGCCGCCAGGATTATCTCCGACATCCTGGTTCGGGAACCGTACAACCGGGATGCCCTCTTTGCCGCCGCAGAGCTGGACATATCCCGGGGTAGGGCGGGGGATGCCTTGATCCGCTACCGGGAAGTAGTACGCCGTTATCCCGACGACCGGCGTCTCCTCATCTCCCTTGCCCTGGTCCAGGGTTCCCTGGGAGACGCCGATGGAGCGCGGGCGTCCATCGAAAAGGCCCTGATCCTCCATCCCGGAGATTTCCGGGTTTATTATTATGCCGCCTACCTGGATGCCCAGGCTGGCCGCCTTCCCCAGGCAGTAGAGTTCGCCGCTGAATCCCTGGCCCTGCGGCCCGGTTTCGCCCTGGCCCGGTCCCTTCTGGCTTCCCTCTGTTACCGCTCCGGCCAGTACGAAGAGGCCGCCCGTCTTGCCGACGAGGCCATCACGGCAAACCGGAACGACATCGGGAGCTGGTACCTCAAGGGTATGGCCTATATCCGTATGGGCCGCAGAAGCGAGGCGGAGGCTATTCTTGCCGCCGCTACCGCTATCGACCCGGAAGACGAGTTTGTCCGCACCGCGCTGGAAGACCTCATCATTTCCGACGCATCCCTGGAGGACCCGGGCCGCGCCCAGTGGGCTTCCTGGCATTTTAACCGCGCACGGGAATACCGGTCCCGGAACCTGGGGGACCAGGCCCTGTTTGAGTACCGCCGGGGCCTCAGGCTTAACCCATATGCCCCGGATCGCCGGGAATACGCCGACCTTCTGCGGGTCAGGGGGTTTCCCGCCCGTTACCTGGAGGAACTTAAGTTCATGCAGAGCCTGGGCCTTAACAGCCGGGGCATAGCCGACGCGGTGGAAACCTACGACGCCCTCCTCTCGGATGCCCTGCACCGGCGCTGGTCCGTGGACCCGGTGGAGGTAGCCGCTTCGTCCCGGCACTGGAAACTGGCGGTCTTCTCCGTGGCCTCCCAGTCAGCCTTTTATCACGCCGATGCCGGAAGCGTGGCTTCCTCCTTCATCAAGGACCTCTTGGTCCATGACCGAAACGTGGAAACGCTGGAAACGGAACTGCGGCAACCTTCGTTTTCCCAGGCTTTCCGTACCGCGCGGGAAGCCGGAGCGGACTATTTCCTGGTGATATCGGTTTCGGAAAGCGAGCGGGACCTTTCGGTTAAGGGGGAACTCTTCACCGCCCGTACCGGATCGCCTGCGGGAACCTTCTTCGCCTACCGGACCGGCGCGGATCGCCTGCGCAACGCCGCCCGTGGTATTACGGATCAGCTTGGCGCGTTCCTGCCCTTCCGGGGCGTGATCCTGCGCCGCCGGGCTTCCCAGGCCCTGTTGGACAAGGGCCGCGCCGACGGCGTTAAGGCGGAGCAGGTCTATGATGTGGTGAAAAAGGGCCGCGCGGTCATCCTCAACGAGGGTGTAGGTCTTGAGTACACCCCGGAAGACCTGGTGGGAACCCTCCTTATCAAGGAGACGGACGAGGAAGTGAGCCTGGGCGGGTTGAGCCGTTCCGGTTTTTTTGATCGTATTGAAGTGGGGGACGAGGTTATCGCCCAGAAACAAAAGGACGGCCAAACCGCCGGCGCCGAAATCCCGGCCAATCCGGAGTTGCGGACGCTACTGCGGACGCTGCGCTAGAAGCCTGAATGCACCTGGGGCTTTGGGAGGAATTACCGGGTCAGCATCGTCAATGATGCCTGCACCCACTCCACCGTTTCTTTGGGATACGTGGTTTGGGCGGTCAGGAATTCAAAAAGGGCTTCCCGGTAGGAGCCGGTAAAATAGTAGGCCTGGGCAAGGTAGAACCGGGTCCGGCCTTCGGTGGCGGCGTCGTGGGGCAGGGACAAGTACTGAAGGAGTTCGTCTCTGCATGCCGACCAGTCTTGATTCTTGAATGAACCCTGTACAATTGAACGAAGCGCATACTCCTCTCCCCCCGAAGGCGACGCCATGTCCTGATCGAAGACCAGGGGCGTTTTTTGAGGAAGCGGCGGGCTTAGTCCCTGCAGGCCCAGGCTCTTTACGGCCCGTGCCGCTTCGGGGCTTAGGGGTGTCGGGGCGGGGACATCCTCGTAGCCGCTTCCGGGGGAAACCGCGTTCACCGAGATGAGGGGAAGGGGAATGGCTCTGATTCCTGGGGAAGCGCCAAGTCCGACCCTGGCTTGGGTGGAAACTTCCGTAGCGTTTACGGTGGCGTTGTAGCCGGGGTAAATCTCTGTGCTGCCGGAAACCAGTTCTTCTTCGGTTATGACAGCATAGTAATAGGGGATGCCCGGAACGGGGTAATCCATAAAGGGGGAAGCGACCCGGTCCTCAACAAGGACCGCGTTCAGGAGGTCACGGGGTTTGGTGATAGGGCTGACGCTCCGGTAAAGCACCAGATTCCTGGCCGGGGCGCTTAACCTGAAGGCGATGAGTACCCCGTCGCCCCGGACTGCGGCTTCCAGGCCGGTGATCTTGGACGGCACGCTGGGGTTCCGCACGGAACGGAGGCTCCCCTGCTGAATTTCCCCCACCCTCACCGTTACGGTATTCCCGTAGGGAATAAAGATTTCGTACCGCCGGCCCTGTGCATCGCTGGCGGCTATGAAATAATGCCATTCGCCCGGGGTTTCCACCTCGTCTATGTAGGACTGAGCCCCGTAAGGCGCTTCGATGGGATGGACCAGGTAATAGGGATGGGCGTTATCAAAGGAAGTTTGGGACCGGTAAATAAACACCGGCCCCCGTACATCCTGGGAATCTGTCCACGTCAGGCGGATCAGGTTGTTCTTGACCTCCCCCTGAAGGCGGGAAACGAAAGGGGCAAAAATCGAACCGCCGTTTTTAGTCTGGGCATAGGCCGAAAACAAGGCCGGAACGGCTAAAAAAGCGGCTAAAAAAATCACCTGTCTGCATTGGCGCGGTTTCATCGTTAATTAACTTCCTATGATGATTAAGATATAGAAGGAATTGAGCCAAAAATCAAGGCCGCGTTCAGGGCGGGCGCTTCCAGGGAGCTTTATCGCCTGCAAAGGCGCCTTTATGAACCGTAAAGGCGCCTTTATGAACCGCAAAGGCGCCTTTATGAACCGCAAAGGCGCCTTTATGAACCGTAAAGGCGCCTGTATGAACCGCAAAGGCGCCTTGATCGCGTCCACGGGAGTCTGGGGGGTTCCCGATTGTAGCCGGGAAACGCCGGGAGGGTACGGCGCCGGCCCCGGGGCCGCGTTTTGTCCCCCTTCCCCCTCCTGCGGGCCAAATCCCTATAACGCCCGTTCCCACAATCCGATGAACGGGTCTAGCTCCGCCCGTACCCGGTTGAGGAACGAGACATCCGCCGCCGGGGGACGCCGGCCTTCCGCGCCGGCGCATTCGGGGAAGTGCGCCCAGAGGTAACCTGCGTCGTCCAGGCGTTCCTCCAGGTTGTCCGGCGGGCGGGTCCCGGTAAGAATGTCCCGCAGTTCTATAAGGGCGTCCCGTTCCCGGCGTATAAAGCCGCCCACGCCGCGCAGGGTTGTTTCCTCCCGCGGTTCCGCGTCTTTTTGGGGGGGCGCCGGGGCGCCGGGCGTTTTAAGCAGGCTGAACGCATCCTCCAGGGGCAGTGTTTTTATCCCCAGGGGGAGTCCCGGACCGGTGATGTCGTGGAAACGGCTTTCCTGGGCGAATTCCCGCTCAAAAAGGTCCCGGTAGCCGTTCATGGCCGGGTCGGTACGGACCGGCGCCCCGTTTTTCGCCGCTGCCTGAATCACTCCCCGGCGGAAAGCGGCGCCGGCGTTGATGAGGCCCGAAAGACGGGACTGGCGCCGCAGCCGCTCCCGGTGGCCCGGTGTGGCGCGGGCGTGGAAGGCCCCGTCTGTAAAGGCGAAGTCCAGGCCGCCCAGGACAACGGGGCCTGACCCAAGGCGCCGGGCCAGGGCCGCAGCGGTAAGGCCCACGGAACCCAGGGGGGGCAAGGCCTCCGGCAGGAGGCCCGCTTCTTCCAGGCGGTCAAAGAGGCGGAGGGGGGACCAGGGGGTTACAAAGAAGCTGGGATGGGCCCCAAGGGTTTCGCTTGTGGCGGGCAGGGCCGAAAGGTCCATGGCCACCGGAACCTCCCAGGAGCCGAGGCCGACAAAGTCCCGGAGGTTCCAGTGCTGGCTTTCCAGGGCTACCGCCAGATCGGGCTTGATGTCCCGTTCCTTCAGGGCTTCAAGGGCCGTGTCCACGCAGATGATGCGGAAAGGCCGCCTGCCGCTCCCGGACAGGTCCCCGAATGATGCGGAAAGGCCGTCCAGAACGCGGTCCAGGGAAGGGCCCGCCCCCAGGACCAGCGCCGGAGCGCTGCCAAAGGAGAGGCTGCCGAGTGGCCGGGACCGGGGGATACGGGGAAGGTTCCTGATGGCGTTGCGGATAAAACCACGGCCCAGTTTGACCACCGTCATGGCGTTGGTCCAGTCTACGGCTATGTCCTGGCGCAGCGCGCCGGCCAGGGCGTCGTATACCTCAGGGGCAAGCCGCCAACCCCCGGAAAGGCGGAGGACCGTTACCCGGCGAAAGCGGCGGCTGCCCCAGGTTTCCCGCACAAAGGCGCAGAGGGCGGCGGCGTCGGCGGTACGCACCAGGGCAAGGGAAGGGTTCCCCGTCCAGGGGGTACCGGGCGCGGCCAGGGACAGGGACATCAGGCTTTCGTCCGCTTCCACGCAGAGTACGGCGGAATCGCCGCGGAGCCGGCTTAGGAGGCGGGAGATGCCGTACCCGTAAAGGGGGGAGGGGCAGAAATAGAGCGTACGGCTCATGACCGGGGCGGCGTCCACCGTGCGCTCAGCCTGGCCTACCGGGTCTATCAGGGAAAGGAGGGTTTTGCCGCGGTAGGAAACAGAAAAACCCCGGCGCGCCTCAAGCCGCCGGGGTTTTTCATCCTGCCGCTCCCTACCGGACATCAGGCAGTAAACGGGTTAAAAGGGATTGTAGATGAATTTATAAAACGCATCGAAGAAACGGTCTTCGAGTTTGCCGCTCCGCAGGAAGAAGGACCGCAAACCCATCTCGGCATTGTAACTGAGCCAGTAGGATGAGTAGATGGATTTGATCGTTTCCACCGCCGATTCTTCTGCGGGGATCTCCTCTTTGGGGTAAAGGACCACCACGTTGTTGCCCAGCACTAAGGGAATCGAGGGGGTTTCCAGGGTGGTGGAGAAGGCGGTCCTCCAAAAATTCTCGTTGGACTCGGCGGAAGCGAGTTCCGGTATCCCCGCCGATCGGAGCGAATTAAAGAGATCGACCCCGCCGTAGTTGAGGGGCAGGGGGCCGAAGCTCTGTTTGGTAAGTTCCCCGGCTTCCGCCGCGGCGTCAAAACCCGCTTCTTTTACCAGGGCGATAAACGCTTCGGCCTGAGCTATAACCCAGTCTTCCACCCGGCCCCGTTCCTGGTCCAACAGATAGCTCCGTATCTTGGCGATAACCCCGGCGTCGGCGGTATCTGCGGGATACGGCGTTACTTCGGCACGGAAAAAGGCCCAGCCTGAAGGAACCTTGACCACGGGACTGTATTCCCCTGCCAGAAGCGCGGTTACGGCAGTTCGGGCTTCCGCGTCCGGAATCTCGGCGGTTAACTCGTAGATCATCTTGAGCCCCATGTCTCCGCCCCGATCGGCATACCCGTCCTGAGAATAGGTTCCGGCGGCTTCTTCAAAGGTTGCCGTCCCATCCTGTATCGACGTCAAAACGGTTCGGGCTTCGGTCTCGCTGGAACTCAAGGTGATCCGGGAAAGATGGGTAAACCGGAACAAATCCTGATGGCCGGCGGCATAAGCGGCGACTTCAGCATCCGGGTAGGAACTTAGGGGCAAGGCTACCAGATCAAAACTCCGCTGGGGCGACGCCAGGGCTGCGATAAATTCAATTTCCTTTGAGGGGATTCTAAGCCCGGTTACATCCTCCCGGTAACGCCGTTCTATAAGGGAATCCCGCACTCCCCGCCACAGGGACATCCGGGTACTCCGGTCCAACTGGCGGTACCGGGCGGCGTCAAAGACACCGTCTACCCGGAATTGTTCGGCCACTTCTTTATCCACCCCTTCCCGGGAAGGCGTATACCCGGCCTGTTTTACCGCATCAAGAACGGCGGTACGGATGACCGCTTCTTCAAAGGCCCCGCGCCAAACCTCCAGGGAAACCTGGAGTGCATTCGATTCGTTCATGGTATTTTGCCGGTACCGGGCAAGATTTTCCCGTACCTGGGCAAAATAATTTCCCGGCACATAATTGATGGGAATCTTGTTGTAGGACCCGAAATTTAATTCCACCGTGCGGCCCGCTTCCGGGACTATAGCCGGAACCAGGACAAACGCGACAATCACGATAATCAGGATGATGATAGTGCCAACAAAAATGAAAGGATTCGCCTTAAACCTGCGGATAAATTCAGACGGTTCCTCTTCATGCCGGGCAGTCTGTTTTTTCCCCTTAAACGCCATAGATTATCCTACCTCACCTCTATCAAGATTGAAGATATTCATAGCATTTTGACGCCCCCGCGTCAATGATGCCCGCAGGAGCGGGCATTAAAAATAGATGGTATTGTTTTTTTGGGATTCCATTGTATATTAGTACCAGAGGAGCGAATGATGATTGCTTTGTTGAAGATGCCGGCCCCCCCGCTGCGAAATGTGGGGGGTCATGGAAAATTGGAATTGCACGGGGAGCCCTCGCGATGCCGTAAGTCTATATATTGTAAAGAATTAGCGAAAAAAAGGCCGCCGAAAATTCCAAAAATAGCATGCGAAAAAATGCGAGAAAATCGAGAGAAACTGCGAGTCCCCGTACTGGCGTTAAAACCCCTTCAAATAGCTTCAAAACTCTATAAAAGCCTGATTTATGGGCAAAAACCGCCTGAAAACCGGGAAACTCCGGGCAAAGAGCGGGAAATCATGAGAGAGAAACACGGCAAGCTACCTCCGAAAGCGATAAGTGAGGCGGTAAGTCTATATACTATAAAGAAATCCGATAAACCCAGAGGAGAAAGCGATCAGTGAATGCGATCAGTACA
>JAITLF010000200.1 GCA_031278025.1 Treponema sp. | reverse complement strand
TCTGACCCCACGGAGGTCTGTCCCCTACCGCGGTCCGGCTCCCCACAGAGGTCTGACCCCAGGGAAGTCTGACCCCGCAGGGGAGGTCTGTCCCCGCACAGAGGTCTGACCCCGCAGGGGAGGTCCGGCCCCGCACGGAGGTTTGACCCCCCAGGGAGGTCTGACCCCAACACGAAGGTCTGTCCCTACGGAGGTCCGACCCCAACACGGAGGTCTGACCCCCGCAGGGAGGTCTGACCCCGCAGAGAGGTCCGGCCCGCTTTAATAGCATAGGCAAATGCCGTACAAGAGGTATCTTTAATGAACAAAAGAGCATGGGCTTCCTTTTCCAGGGAACGGGAATGGTACAAGGCATGGATTGAGGACTTACGACGGAACCTCCCCGGCCTGGGCGAGATCCAGCAGCGTCTGGTAAACCGCAGATCGGGGCCGGCCTATACGGTACAGACCCCCATTGTATACAACGAAGCCCTGGACGCGGTTACCCCGGAGGACGACATCAGACTCATCCTCGCAGCGGACAATCCCGGACGCCGCGAACAAGCCGAGGAAAACCGCCGTTATCTGGTAGGACCGGCGGGCAAGCTTGCGGACAAGTTCTTCCGGGAAAACCCCGGTCTGGGCATAGATTTCCGCAGGAACGTACTCATTCTGAACAAGACTCCCATCCACACGCCGCGCACGGCTGAACTGGCGGAACTCTGCCGTCTTGGAGGCGGAATCATAACAGAAGCGGCCTCCTCCTCCCAGGAAGCCATGGCCCGCCTGTTGTCCGCCTTTCACGAGGCCCTGGCCCCCATCCCGGTATGGATCACCGGTTATTCCGAAATGCGCCCCGGCGGCGTTTTTGAAACCTACACCGAAACCCTGCGTTCCCTGTACAAACGCCGTCCCAAACGCAGAACGGAACTGTTTTTTTACCGGCACTTTTCCATGAACCAGTTTACTATCGATCTCCGCCAAAAAACCCTCCCCGGCGAAAGTACCGGCGAGGCCCTGATCCGCATCGGCGCCGCATACCGGAAAAGGATACTGGAAAATGAATAGGAAACGCATCTCTATTGAATCCATAAGAATTTGGGCGCATCCGGCGCAGGCGCCGGACCGGGCTATCCGCTATAATAGGTTTTGACAGGCTTTGCCTGTCAAAACCTATTCCGCTTCTATCCCTTGCGCATCTCCGGCGAAAGGGCGGGCGGACTCTCTTTCGGCGGTTTAACCGGTAAACGTAACATTACTGTCCCCTATTCACGTGTATTGGCATTTTCCCGTTTTCCGTGCTATGCTTTCACCCTCATGAATACCATTCTGTCCGTTATCAGCGGAGAACTGCACAACCAGTCGAGCCGTTTCGTGTTTCCCTCCGAAGCGGCGTCCTCTCTTTGGGCGCAGAAAATCTGCGGCCTTCTGGGGATACGCTCGGTCGCCCAAAACCGCTTTTTGGCCTGGGACCGCTTTAAGGAGGGGATCATCCGTTCGGAAGTTCAGGACAGGGAGCCTGTTTCCGCCGTATTGAGGAAGCTTTTCGCCGGGGACCTGGTTAAACGGAACGCCGAAGCCGTCCGGCGCGGAGGCGGGGATGCCTCAGGCGAAACGGAAGCGGCGCTGCCTTTCCGCGTACTCATTCCGCCGGCCTTTGCGGAAGACGGAGCGGTGTTTGTCCCCCGGATAGCGGGAATACTCCCCTCCCTCAAACTGCTCGGCGCAAGGCTGGAAGCGGCCGGGACCGCCTGCGGGCTGGACGATGAAGACCGGGACTTTACGGCGCTGGAGAAGGAATACGCCGCCTTTCTGGAAAAACGAAAACTGTTTGAACCCTCCTGGGAACGGCCGCCCCTTAAAGACCGGGAACACCGTTACTACATCTTTTTCCCCGAAGCCGTCGAAGACTTTGCCGAATACGAAGGGATGCTCAAAGACGAACCGACCATACGCCTCATCCATCCGGAGAAGCCGGATCCGCCGCCGTTTGTCCCCTTCAATTCCTCCAGGGCGGAAATCCGTTCCACTGTTCTGGAAATCAGGCGGCTTCACGAAGAAGAAGGCGTCCCCTACGAGGATATGGCGGTAAGCGTACCGGACCTTGAATCCCTGGAACCTTATCTGCTCAGGGAAATGTCCCTCTACAGCATACCCCCGCGCCGGCGTTCGGGCAGGCCTCTCGGGGATTACGGAACAGGAAAACTGTTCTCCCTGGCTGGTTCCTGCGTGTCGAACAATTTTTCTTTTACCTCTCTAAAATCCCTGCTGTTAAACGAAAGACTGCCCTGGAGCCAGCCGTCGCTCAACAAGGCGCTTGTCAAATTCGGCATCCTGAACAACTGCGTTTCCGCCTACCGGGACAAGGGAAGGCAGATGGACGTCTGGCTTGAGGCTTTCAGGACGGCGAGCCGGGAAGAACGGCTCAGGCGGTATTACCTGGAATTGAAAACCGTTCTCTCTTCCATGACCGGCGCCCGTACCTTTAAGGATATACGGAAATACTACTTCGCCTTTCGGGGAAAGTGGACAAAAGAATCCGGGGCGGCGGGTTTTCTGAGCCGGGACGCCTGTACCGATGAAGGGGACGCGGCGCTTGCCCGCTGTATCGAAGAACTCTCCGCCCTGATCCAAATAGAAGAAAAGTACCCGGACCTCACGCCCCCCTCGCCTTTTCAATTTTTCCTCGGCGTTCTCCGGGAAAAAAAATATGTTCCCGTCCAGGAAAAAGCCGGGGTGAACATTTTTCCCTACAGGGTTGCGGCCGCCGCCCCCTACACCTGCCATTTTGTGCTTAACGCTTCCCAGAACGCCGCCACGGTTCTCTACCAGCCCCTAAAATTCCTGCGCCAGGACAAACGGAAACGCCTGGGGATCGCCGCCGAAGACGCTGACGTGTCGGCCAGTTTCTTCCGCCTCTACCGGCTTGGTTCCTGGAAAACTTTTACGCCTTATCTGCGCATCAGCGCGTCGGAACAAACGTTCTCCGGCTGGGCCATCCCCCACAGCGTTTTTTTTGAATCGTCTCCCCCGGCGGACGCTCCGGCCATAGCGGACGGCAATACCGCCGTCTTGCCGTCTTCGCAGAGCGGCGCCGGCGATTTTTTCCGGCAGGAACAGATATGGTGGACGTCCGGCGGGAATTTTTCATCCGGCGCCGCGAACGCCCCGTTCCCGTCCCGGCTTTTTTCAGTGCAAAAATCGGGGTTTGAAAACTGGCGGACCGTCCTAAACCTTAGAAAACAGGAACCCTACTCCTTCCTGAACTATCCTTTCCCCCGGGATACGGCGGCCGCTTCACTTTTGGAAAACAGGATTTCCGCGAAACAGCGTGTTGCGTGTGAAACCGAAGAAGAACAGAGCCTGATACGGGCGTCGGCTACCACGGACCTCAACGTCTTTTTCTTTTGTCCCGCTAAATGGCTCTGCCAAAAAATATTTGAGACCGGAGACCTTGTTCTGGAAGCGCAGCTCATGGACGACGCTTCTTTGGGCCTGCTCTACCACGGAATATTGAGAGACCTCTTTGCCCGGATACGCGAAGAAGACAGGGTGTTCAGAAAAGGACGGCTTGCCGATTACAATGCGTGGATAGAAGAAATTACATTTTCCGCTGCGGGGAATTATCCCGCTTTTCAGGGCCCTTTGGCGGTACCCCTGGTAATTTCCCAGGCTGCGGCCATAGCCCGCAGGCTCAAGGCGCTCCTTAAAACCGAATCGCTGTATTTTGACGGATATGCCGCAGCCGATCTGGAGACCCCCCTGCATCTGGTACAGGACGGCGTCCTGCTCAACGGCATTCTGGACAGAGTTTCCGTTTCCCCGGAGGATAAACCGCTGATCGTCGATTACAAGACCGGTACGCCTCCTACAAAAGCCGAAAGTTCCGGAACGGATGATTCGCCGCTCAGGGATTTTCAAATGCCCATGTACGTTAAGCTTTACGAGGCAAAAACCGGAGTTCCCGTGGAAACGGCCTGCTTTCTAAGCATCAACAATCACGATGTTACCGCGATAATCGGTTCTCCGGGGAAAAAGCGGGGCCACGCCCGTGAAGCCTATCAGGAAACCCTGGAGGTCTTCGACGGCTGTACCCGGAGGTTTGCCGAAGCTCTTAACACCCTGGACTTCGCGCCCCCGGAAACGGATTGGAAAGCCTGTTCGGAATGCGATTACCGCCGCCTCTGCCGTACAACCTTTACCCTTAACGCAAAACCTTTCCGAAAAAACACAAAAAATAATGAGGCGGGAGGAACCAGCCATGTCCGTTGAAAATCTGTTGACCGGCCTTGACCCGGAGCAGCGGAAGGCCGCCGCCGCCGAACGCAACACGGTTGTAACCGCCGGGGCCGGATCGGGGAAAACTAAAGTTCTGGCTTCCCGGTATGCCTGGCTTGTAATGGAAAAAGGTTATAAAGTGGACGAAATTCTTACCCTGACCTTTACCAACAAAGCGGTGAATGAAATGTACAGCCGCATCTACACATTCCTGGCCGACCGGCGGGACAATGAACGGGCGCGGAAAGCGGTTGAGGAATTCCACAAGGCGCGTATCCTTACCCTGGACGCCTTCAGCGCCGCCGTGGCCAGGACCGCTTCGTCCCGTTACGGGATCAGTTCCGACTTCACAAGCGATAACCAGGGAGTCCGGGAGCTCGCCATGGACACGGCCCTGCCCTTTGTTCTGGCCCACAGGGACAACCCCGCCCTCCAGGTCATCATCGCCGACAGGAAGATCAGAACCGTGGCGGAGGAACTCTTTGCGGATACCGTATTAAAGCACAGCCCCATAAGCCGTCCCCCGGACTTCGGCGGATTTATGCGGCGGCAGCATGAAGAAATAGTAAGGCAGTGGAACAGCAAAACCGGGGAAGCCGCCGGCATTGTTTCCGTCATCCGCGAAGAACTCCGCGGGATCACCAAAAAAACAGTAAAACTGTACACGGCGCTTCAGGATCTGTTCAGAACCCCGCAGCCTGAAAAGCCGGACATTGTTCCCCTGCTGGACAATACCGGCGGCCCGCCCAGACGGAATATCACAGAGTATTTCTCCTGGCTCAACCGCCTGCAATCCGTAAACCTCAACGTGGGGAGTTCCAGGGAATTTACGGCGATCACGGAAAACATCAAGGCGTTACGGGAACTGTACGGATCCCTCGGCTCCTTTGCCAACACCGCCCTTCAAAGCCGGGTTATCGCGGAAGTTCTTCTTCTGGTAGAGGAGTTTCAGCGCCAATTCAACAAACAGAAACGGTCGGCGGGAATCCTCACCTTTGACGATATTGCCTGCCTGGCGGCGGACGCCCTTTCCGGGCACCCGGACGTCAGGCGGGTTTACAAAGACGCCTGCAAGGCCGTCATGGTTGACGAATTTCAGGACAATAACGGCCTCCAGCGGGATCTGATCTTTCTTTTGGCCGAGAATTTGGACAGAAACGCCGCCGGTATTCCCGATCCGGAAGAACTCCGGAAAGACGTGATGTTTTTTGTAGGCGACGAAAAACAGTCAATCTACCGTTTCCGGGGGGCCGATGTTTCGGTTTTCCGCAGCCTCGCCCGGAGCCTTGCCCCCGCCGGCGGGGACGGCCCGGAAACCGGAACCGGCGCCGGCGTCCTGAACCTGGCGCGTAATTACCGGTCCAGCCCCCGTCTCATTGACGCCTTTAACCGTATCTTCGGCGGCCTTGCCCCCGAACCTGCCGCCGGTACGGAACAGGGCGCGGTATTTCTTCCGGACAATGAAGAACTCCCCGGTTTTGAGGCCGCCTATCACAGGGTCTATGCCCCGGATAATGTTTTGGAAGAAAAGGGCGCGGAAGACCAACAAAACCCTCCGGTTCATTTTTGCTTTTTGGATAAGGGCCGCCTTTCCCGGGATGATCCCGGAGAACTCACCGATTACGAGCTTGAGGCCGCGTATATCGCGGAGCGGATACGGGAAATGGTTGATTCCGGCCGCCTGGTCCGCGAACGGAGTCCTGAAGGGGCGCGGCGGCGGCCGTGCAGGTACGGCGACTTCGCGGTACTACAGCGTTCCTACACCCATCAAAGTTCCCTGGAAAGACAGTTCAAAAATTTCGGCGTGCCTTTCACCGCCGAACGTCCGTCGGGAATTTTCAGCGACGCCCCGGTGAACGACCTTCTCATGTTCCTGCGGCTGCTGGCGTATCCCGAAGACCGCCTCGCCTATGGCGCCCTCATCCGCTCGCCTTTTATGCGCCTGAGCGATCTCACCCTGTCGGTATGCCTCCTCAGCGGCAGCGCCGTCCCCTTTGACGAAGCTCTGGAGGAGGCGATCCCCCCCGAAGATCGGGAACTCTACCGCCTGGCCCGAAAGCGGTACCGGACGCTGGCGGAAGACGCCCGTACCCTGCCGGTTACAGAATTACTGACTAAGCTTTGGTACGGCGAGGGCTACCGCTACGAAACCATCTGGTCGGAAACTTCCCAAATCTACGGCGAACTCTTCGACCTTTTCTTTGAAACCGCCAGGAATATGGACAACCGGGGTAAAAGCCTGGCTGAATTTCTGGATTACATGAATGACATAATCAAAATGGAGGAAAAGCTCGACGACGTCAGCATCCCTCCCCTCGAAGAAAGTACGGGTGTACGAATCATGTCAATCCACAAAAGCAAGGGCCTTGAATTCCCGATAGTTTTTGTGTACCGTTGCGGCGGCAACAGAAAAAACAGGGGCAACAGGGAAACCGCTTATTTTGACGAGCGGTGGGGGCTCACCCTCAACCTCCCCCAGGCGGAAGAACTGCCGGGGCAATTTGAAAACTATTTCTTTAATCTAAGCCGGGAAGAAGAAAACCGGAAGGAAACCGCCGAACTCAGGCGCCTCCTGTATGTTGCCATGACCAGAGCCGAAAGCAGGCTTTTCCTGACCGCAAGCCTCCCCGAACCGGATAAAAACGAAAAAAAAAGCGGGGATAAAGACGGGCGGTCAAACGGGGAGGATCCTGCGGACGGCGAATATACGGTTCAGTCCCTCAAGGAACGCCTGGCGTATCTTAAAGCAAAGAAACAAGACAAAGAGGCCGCCTCGTCTTTTCTGGACCTGCTCCTCCCCGTCATTGCCGCAGAGGAAGACGGGGAAGAACCTTTTACCCTTGAGATCATCCCGGTCCGTACCAGGGAAGAAATCCGCCTTGCCGCAGGCCGTATCCGTTCAGGCGGAACAGTTTTCATGGCGGAAGCCGCCGACGCCGCCGCGCCATGCTACGCCCGCGCCGAAGTAACCGCCGTCCCGCCTCCGCCCCTGACGTCCATCCCCGCCAGCAAACTGCAAGATTTCTTTGCCGGAGACGCCGCATCTTCCGTCCCGGACGCAATCAGGCAAGCGGACGGAGATCCTATTGACGCGGTTCTGGACAGGGCGGGGCTTGAGGCCGCCGATTTCGGGACTATAGTCCACGGCTTTCTGGAAGCTCTTCTTAAAGGCGGTGATCCCCAAATTCCGCCCCGGATCCAGGCCCGGCTTGATGACAGGGATATTCCCCTTGTCCGTGAAACCGCGGAAACCATGGCCCGGGGCTTCCTGGATTCAGACCTGGGAAAACTCAGCATGAAAGCGGCGTACCATGAAGAGGAATTCCCCATCATCACCATGGCGGAGACAGGGACAGGAAAAATACCAATCATCGGCAAGATTGACCTTCTCTTTGAATCGGAAGGCGTCATGCATGTCGCGGATTTCAAGACGGACCGTATTGAGGATCCGAAGCGGCACTATCTACAGCTTGCGGTATACAGCCGGGCGGTGTCTGACATTTTCGGAAAACCGGTACGCGCATGGCTCTTTTACTTACGCGGCGGTAAAGATGTTGAGATAACGCGGCAAATTCGGGACCTGGACCTTGTGATAGATACGGAAAAAATAAGGCGGCCGCTTACCGGTCCGCAGGAGAAGCGCAAGGGATAGAAGCGGTATAAGTTTTTGCCGGGCGGAATTGCGCCCGGCAAAAACTTATTTAAGCGGATAGCCCGGTCCTTGCCGCTTGCGGCAAGGATGCGCCCAAATTCTTCTTAACTGTTCAGCAGCGCGGTGATTTCGGGACGGTTCCACCGGCGGGCTATATCGGCGGGGCTTTCGGCGGCGATGTTCCGGGTGTTTTTGTTGGCTCCAAGGTCAAGGAGCAGGGCGATGAGTTCCGCGCTTCCGTACTGGGCGGCGTAGTGGAGGATAGTGTTCCCGGTTTTATCTTTGGCGACGATGGCCCGTCCGGAGAAGATGGCCCGCACCGGTTCGCGGCCTTTGGAAAGGGCGATAACTCCCGGAATCTTTCCGTCCCCGCCCGCCGCGAAAGGATCCGATCCGGCGTCGGCCAGGAGCCGGGCCGCTTCCCAGTTATTCATATCCACCGCTATACGCAGGGGGGTTCGGCCTTCCGCGTCTATCCCCGATACCCGGCCTCCCTGATCTATGATGGTCTGGGTTATTACCGGCGGGGCTCCGTCAAGGAGGGCTATATGCAGAGGCGAGCGTCCTTCGTCATCGGCGACATAGATCCGGTCCTTAGTGAGGAGCGTGGACACCATACGGGGTGAGGCGCCCAGGGCGATGCGGAAGGGGGTCTTACCCTGGGCGTTTCTCGCATGGATGGAGCAGCCGAAGGAGAGGAGCTGGTTTACGATGTCTATGCGTTCCATGGCGGCGGCTATATGCAGGGGGGTGTCGCCGCGGCCGTTCCGTACCGAAGGATCGGCTCCGGCGTCGGTCAGGCGTTCGACCGCCGGGGTGTACCCCATCATCACCGCTTCCATTAGGGGGGTGTTCCCGTCATTGTCCCGGACTTCCGGATCGGCGCCGTACCGGATAAGCAGCGTTTCCACCCCGGTGATGCCCAGGCGTACCGCGTCGTGGAGCGGGGTTTTGCCGTTCATCGCGTGGGCGTTGATGTCGACGCCGGCGCTTATCAGGGCTTCCGCGGCGCGGGGAGCATTCCAGCGTACCGCCGCGTGGAGGGCCGTATTGCCCAAAGAGTCCCGGTTCGCGGTGGAAGAACCCGCGTTAATCAGGGCCTGGACGGTGGAGGCCGAATCGGCCTTGACCGCCACAAAGAGGGGCGTTTCACCGGTGGCGTTCGCCGCCTCCGTGGAAGCGCCTTTCTGGACGATCAACGGAATATGGGCGTCCAGCCGCCATTGGGCCGCATAGTGGAGTACGGTGTTTCCCAGGCCGTCCCGGACTTCCGTCGTCCCTGATACGAGCATCCATTCCCGTACCCCCGGCGGATAATCCTTTCCGGGGAAGAAGGTCAGGTAGATGGGGTTTTCTCCCCTGGCATTAGGGGCGAAGATGTCCGCCCCCCGGGAAAGCAGGAGGCCGCCGTTTTCCGGGGAATCAAGGCGCGCCGCTATGTGAAGGCTTGTATCCCCTTCCTTATTCCGGGCGTTGACCAGGGCCTTTTTGTCCAGGATCAGGGCTATGATCTGGGGATCCGCCCTGTTCAATGTCGCCAGGTGCAGAATCGTGTTGCCCGCGCTGTCGTTTTGGAGGACCGTTTCTTCGGTGATCAGGGCGGGCAGGGCGGATCGGCGATCCCGCAGAGCCCGTTCAAAGGGCGTAACCCCCTCGGTATCCACCGCGAAGATGTCGGATTTGTACTGCAGCAACAGGGGGATGTAGGCCGTCCGGTTTCCCTGGACAGCCAGATACAGGGGCGTTTTCCCCTCGGCATTATGAATGGTTACGTCCGCCCCCTCTTTCAGGAGGGTCTGAATTAAGGCCGTGTTCCGGTTCAGGGTAATCACGATGTGAAGGGGGGAGTCTCCGTGTTCGTCCCGCAGATTGGGGCTTGCCCCGTGAGAAAGGAGCAGGTTCAGGGCTTCCCGGTGGACTTCCTGGGGAACGGCGAGATGCATTACCGAATTTCCCTTGGCGTCCTGGACATTGACGTTTGCCCCCCGGGTAATAAGAATTTCCATAATTTCAAGATTCCCCGCCCTGGCGGCTTCATGAAGGGGGGTGGTTCCCGAGGCGTTTTTGGCGTTGATATCCGCCCGTTTGTCCAGAAGATACCGGACATACCCGGTATGTCCTTCCTGGGCGGCGTAGTGCAGGGGGGCGATCCCGTCGGACATACGGATGTCGTAGTTGGAACTCCTCACCGCCGGGGCAAAGTAGGCGTATAAGGGGGCTTCAGAAATTCCCCCTTCCAGGATGAGTTTTTCCGCGGTTTCGGCGTAGTTCTTTGTCCGGGTGTTGGTAAAGGCCAGATCCAAAGGCGTCTTCCCCCCGTTGTCCCGCCTGTTTACCGCCGCTCCTGCTCTGAGTATAGCCGCCGCCGCGGCGGGATTCCCTTCCAAAGCCGCCAGGTGCAGAATCGTTCTCCCCTCGCCGTCGACAGCCTGAACCGAGCCGCTTGTGAGGATGGCTTCGAGGAAGTCCCCGTTTATCCGTACGGCCTCAAGCGCCGGGGAAGAATTCCCGTTTATAGGGTGGTGAATATTGGCGCCGGCGGTTACCAGCGCCCTGGCGGTAGCGCCATCCAGGTTCCCCGTACTGACGTCCAGGGGAGTCCGCCCCAGATCGTCCTCGGCGTCAACCTCGGCGCCCAAGGAGATGAAAAAAGACGCGAGGTCCGGCAACATTTGTTCCGCCGCCGCGTGGAGGGGCGTCCTGTCCCGCTGATCCCTGGCCGCTACATTGACCTCTCCCAGAAATTTTTCCCGCGCCCTATCGGTTTCGCCCCGATCAAGGAGGCTCCACACATCGTCGGACGGCGCCGCAGGTTTCGGTTCGGGCGTTCCCGCGCAGCTTCCGAAAAGCAGAGAAAAAAGACCGATTCCGAATACTATTTTACTCAAATGACTCATACTATGCCTCATACCCGGATTATCGGCAAAAAAAACCGTTCGATAGAGAAAAAACGGACAAAGGCCGCCGAATCGCCGGAAAAACCCGGGGAAAGCCGGCAGGCATACAACAATTTTACGTTTAGCGGTATGTTTTCATTGAATTCGCGAAGATTTGGGCGCATCCGTCCCTCCGGGCCGGACCGGGCTATCCGCTTAAATAAGTTTTTGCCGGGCTTTGCCGGCAAAAACTTATACCGCTTCTATCCCTTGCGCGGGGAGCTTCAGCGCGGGGGGAGCCGCTTTTCCATGCGGGTGCGCCGGTACAGGTAAAATTACTGATTGACATAAGCTGAGGGTATACGCTACTATAATCAAACCATAGGGTTTGCGGCCATGGTGGAACTGGTAGACACGCCAGCTTGAGGTGCTGGTGCCGAGAGGCATGGAAGTTCAAGTCTTCTTGGCCGCAAAGATGTCTAATTCTTTGTAGTATAAGGAATTAGGTTTTCTTGTTAAAGATTGGTTTTTTCGAGTTTGGGTGTACCGTGCATTTATCGTGCGGTTATTTTTTTACTGAGGGTACACCCTTGCCCAGGACTGCCGGTCCTTACCACGTTTACCGCCGCCGTGATACCAAAAAATTTATTGTCACCATCCATTCCGGCGCCGAAGGGTTGCGGGGGACTCAAATCCCGGCGTTGCCGGCGGGAGTATAGTCTTCGGGCAGGTATTTGAACATTAAAACATAAAAGAGGCTGGAAAGGCGGTTGAGGGCCTCCGCTATATCAGGCCGGCGGGATTTCGCGGGATCGGTTTCGTCTTTGAAGGCCGAAACCGCCGCCACTTCTGTTTCCCTGGCGGCGGTACGCAGAAGATTCAGTCTGAGGCTCAGGGCGCCCATAGTATAGTCCATGAGCAAATGCCTATGGCCAAAGTGTTTTTCAGGATGATGGGACCATTCCCGCAGCTCCCCGGAAGAAAACCCCAGAACGCGGAATTCCCCCACCGGGGTTCCCTTGTATTCAGATGAAAGCAGACTCCGCGTAAATTCCAGGATTTCCTGGAGATCCCTTATAAAGGCGCGGTTTTTCTTTTCTTCCCCTAAAAGCTGGGCTTCCAGAATCATGGCGGTAAGTCCGTCCAGTTTACCCCGGAACACAATAATGGGGTTGTCTTTCAGGGCCAGTTGGCTGCCGTAAAGATGAGTCAGCGTCTCAGGCTTTGCGTCCGTTTTTTCCCCGTTAAGTCCGCAATACACGTTAAGATACTCCTCCCAACAGCCTGTTGTATTTGTGGATTTTTTGCATATCCATGCACATATACCTATGCAATAAATTGCATAGGGAGCCTGTCCCAAAACTAATTGACTGTACGCTGACGCGTATAGTGCGAACTTCTGGTTCGATGGGACAGGCTTTTGCAGTTTTTCAGCCTTTCAGGGCGGCGAACCGGAGGTTCGACAAAACCGCGAATTTCAAAGTTGTTGACAAGCCCGGATTCAACCAGCAAGTGCAACACCAGCGCATTTAGCAAAAACCTCAGCGGGGGTTTTAAAACCTAAACACTTCATCGGCGTTGCATTAATCTTGTTTACAACAATGTCTATTTCTTTCTGTGTTGTCAAGCGCCAATTGTGGTTTTTGGGGAAATATCTTCGCAATATCCCGTTCCGGTTTTCTATGCTCCCTTTTTCCCAACTGTGGCAGGGTTTACAGAAATATGATGTTACGCCAAAATCCGTGTTCGTGCGTTCATGGAGCGCGTTTTCCAATCCGTTGTCATAGGTCACAGTTCTTCGCAATCCTGCCGGAAGGTCCAAAAGCGCTTGCGTCACCGCCTCGTGCATGGCCGATGCCGTTTTATCTTTCATGCCGATAACCATGAAAAACCGGCTTTTCCGCTCAACCAGGACTGCCGCACACGCCTTGCTTTGGCGGGAAAGGACGGTGTCAACTTCCCAATGACCGGCTTGCGCCCTCAGTTCAACTGTGGCGGGGCGCTCGGTTATGTATTTTGGAAACCCTGGACTTTTTGCCGGAAGGCCGTTTATGCCGCTTTTTATGGCCTCTGACCAGGTATGGTATAAGATCCCGGCGTTCTGAGTAAATCCACAAGTAGATAGATTCATAGTTTGTTGTAAGTCCGGGGAAATCAAGCGGAAGCCTGCCGGCGATGCCTTCCGGGGTCCAGCCGTCATGGATCAAACCCTAACTCCGCTCATGTTAGGTAGCCTATATTCTCTAATTCTTTGTAGTATAAAAAATTACGATGATTATATGGCTCAGAATAGACAACCTAATTAACTTGCCTATGAGTGGATGTAATTCGTTACAATATAATGAATTACGTGATAAACAGCCTATTTTTGGGCGGAGTTAGGGCTAAAAAACGCAATTTTGCATGGCGTTAGCCTGAAAAACTGCAAGAGCCTGTCCAAAACCGTGCGCGTTTAGCGCACAGTCAATTAGTTTTGGAATAGGCTCAAATTACAAAAATATCCGATTTAGGGCAAAACCCCACAAACTCCTCATTGCTATGCCTTATCGTTGCTGCCAAATATCCGTATCTTCTTGACCGTTTCCTCGTACATTGCCTGTTCTGCCTGCATATTCAGGTCCGTATAGTTCAGGCGGGAATTTTCCGTCCGCACCATATTGATTGCAGCGGTAATTACGTCGGTATAGATGTTCACTTTCACGATACCGCCGCGTATACAGTTGCGGAAATCTTCGTCGGAAAGGCCGCTGCCGCCGTGAAGCACAAGCGGAATCTTTACATTCATACGTATTTCACCAAGGCGCGGCAGATCAATGGCAGGCGGCGCCGTATATACGCCGTGGGTATTACCGATAGAAACCGCCAGGAAATCAGCATCGGTCTTTTCTATAAAATCTGCGGCTAAGGCGGGATCGGTTAAGATATTTTTGCCGCGTATTCCTTCATCATTGTAAAAACCGCCTACCTTGCCCAACTCACATTCAAGGCCGACACCCATTGGATGCGCTATTTTCGCTATCTCCGCACTATTCTTGACGTTTTCTTCGTAGCTTAATCCCGAACCATCGTACATCACCGAACCGAAACCGGCTCGCAGGGCGCGCATCAGCACTTCAAAGTTGTAGGTATGATCCAGATGCACGGCCACCGGAACCTTTGCCCTCCGCGCCGCATCCAGGTAAAGGGGAGCTATCCAGTCGAAATCCGCATACTTCATCAAACCTTCTGCAATCCCGATGATGATGGGAGACTTGCAGTCCTCCGCAGCCCGTATATAGGCGCGTATCATTTCCAGGTTCACCCCATTATAATAACCGATCCCGTAGCCCCGCTTCCGGGCATCCGCAAGAATTTCCTTCATTAAATAAAGGGCCATAATTCCTCCATGATTTTAGCATATAATGATTTTCTATCATTTGTTAAGCTGTCAAAAAAATACCCTGAAACCATTGACTTTTTTTTTATTAATGATTATATTTTTTATACCTTCTGGGGGCGTAGCGAAGCTGGTTTATCGCGCTGGCCTGTCAAGCCGGAGATCGCGGGTTCAAGCCCCGTCGCTCCCGTTATAAATTATTCAAAACTTATGTATCCTGAGAGTTTCCTTTGGAAACTCTCAGGTAAGGCCGAAAAATTACCGTAATGTCATCAATAGTATATACAGGATAGTTCCTCCAACGATGCTGAGGAGTGAATTTCGTTTCCAAAGGTGGAGAAGGGCGGTAAAAATCGATGCCGCAATGGCCGGCAGGGTTTGGCTTATATCTGACTTAATGGAAAGCGTAAGCGCATTAAAGGCCAATACCGTCATGGCGGCAGGGGGCATGATCTTTTCGGTAATAGTGAGCAACGCTCTAAATTGCGCGGATTTTCGCTCTTCCTTGCCGTTTATGCCGTCTCCCCTGGGCCTTTCTCGAAAAAGTATAAATGGAAAGACCCTGCAAAAAAGGATAACGACGCCCATTGCAAAGCTAAGAGCCAGGGCAGCGCCGGTATCGGCTTGCAGGCTGCCTAAAAGCTCCGTCTCATTCAACATTAAGCCCTCCGTCAAAAGTTTTTGCGTGCGTACCGTGGTTTGTCCCCTTTTCTATCGCCGCGCTTAGAATTATCGCCGCGATCATAGCCGCAAGCAAGGATACCCTTTCGGGAAGAAAGAGAACGGCCAAGATTGCAAGTGTGGCGGATACAAAGAAATACATGGTTTTTTTTACGCGGAGTATCTGTTCTATCATAAGGACGATAAAAAGGGCGGTCAGGGCAAAGCCTATACCTTCAATATTAAAGGGGATAAGCGATCCCGCCGCAGCGCCGATGACGGAACCCGCAATCCAGTAACCTTGATCGAGGAGGGCAATATAGAACATAAAACGGCTGCGATCCTTGCCGTCCGCAGGGATATTTGCGGACTTTCCCTGCTCCGAATGCTCAGGGTCCGGCAGTGAGGAAAGCAGAGCGAAGGTTTCATCAGTTAAGGCATAGATAAGGTAGTACCGGAGTATACCGGTATTCCGAAAGCGGCTGAACAGGGAAACGCCGTAGGCCATGTGCCGGGCGTTGATAACGAACTGGACAAGGCAGGCCTCCCCCAGACCGGCCCCTGCGGCAAAAAGCCCGATGGCTATGTACTGTCCGGCGCCCGCATACATCAGAATGCCCATTACCAGGCTTAACCACCAGGGATAGCCCCTGTCCGTCAAGAGCAACCCAAACCCTATGCCTATAGCCATGTAACCGAGCAATACCGGAATGGAATACCGAAAGGCCGAAACAAAAACAGCCTGGTGAGAAAAAGTCCGCATAAAGGTAGTATAGCGTAGTTTGTCCTGTCAGAAAAGGTATCCCGCCTGTTTATGAGTAGACAGATGATAAATCGTTCCATATTCATTCTTCACCCTCTCGAAACTCCACTGGTAGTTTGCTATACTGTGAGAGAAGGAGTAATGAATGTCCGACGTTTCAAACGAGTATCAGGGAAAAGTAAGTATGGAAAAGATCACGTCTCTTGCCAAGCGGCGTGGTTTTATATTTCAATCCTCAGAAATTTATGGCGGCCAGAGCGGCGCCTGGGATTACGGCCCTTTGGGGGTGGAGTTAAAAAACCGGATAGCCCGGAATTGGTGGAAGGAGATGACCCAACTGCGGGATAATATTGTGGGGCTTGATGCGGCTATCCTGATGCATAAACGTACATGGGAAGCATCGGGGCATGTGGAAAACTTTACCGATCCTTTAGTGGATTGCAGGAAATGCAAGGCGCGTTTCCGTGCCGATCAGATCCCGCCTGAGAACCTTGCGGCAAAGAAATGCCCTGAATGCGGCGGGGAACTTACCGACACCAGGAAGTTCAACCTGATGTTTAAAACCCATATAGGCCCCATTATAGAAGACGATTCAAATATCATCTACCTGCGCCCCGAAACGGCGCAGGGTATCTACGTCAACTACAAGAATATCATTCAATCGAACCGGATGAAGATCCCCTTCGGTATTGCCCAGATTGGCAAAGCATTCCGCAACGAGATCGTTACCAAAAATTTTATCTTCCGCTCCTGCGAATTTGAACAGATGGAGATGCAGTTCTTTGTCAAGCCGGGTACCGATGTTGAGTGGTTCAGTAAATGGCGGCAGCGGCGCTGGGCCTACTATGACAAACTCGGCGTCAGAATGGACAGTCTGCGCTGGCACCAGCACGGTCCCGATGAGCTGGCCCACTATGCCAAGGATGCCTACGATATCGAATACCTCTTTCCTATGGGCTGGCGGGAACTGGAAGGC
>JAITLF010000208.1 GCA_031278025.1 Treponema sp. | reverse complement strand
AGGTGGTGATGCAGAAAGTATGATAAAGAAGGCAAGGTGGCGGGAAGATGGTAAATTGGAACTATGCAAATAATCATCATCATCAACTATGGCCATGGGTGACTTATCATACTTTCTGCATCACCACCGAGAGGAGGAGTCTGTGTACTAAAAAAATCACGCAAAAGGGCAATTTTTGGGCAGTCTGGATAATAATTGGTAAGCCGGGCCCCGTTTCATGCCCCATACTGAGTAAAATACGTTTTTAGGAGGATATGAATGAAAAGATACCCATGGATTGCCTTAGGGGCCCTGCTTGTGGTTCTTTCGGCGGGCTTTTTTTCGTGTAACAAGCAGGAAAGTAGTTCGTCCGCCGGCGCCGGAAGCGGCCAGCCCATCACGCGGGAAGATCTGGAAAAGGCTTCCGGGGACCTGGTCTACTGGTCGGCGTTTACCGGCGATTCCTTAACGTGGGATGAATGGAGGGTGGCTGAATTCAAGAAGCTCTATCCTGAGGTGAATGTGGATATTCAGTCCGTTCCCCAGGCCGGGATGACTAACGGCAAGCTCTTGGCGGCGATTGCGGGGAAAACCGCACCGGATACCCTTGTTTCGGACGATTATGTGTCATCCTATGGCTTTGCCGGCCAGGGGGCGTTTGAACCCTGGGATCCCTATCTTGAGGCAATCGGTCTTTCCATTGATGACTTCATGCCCGGTTTCCGAAGCCTTATGCAGTACGACGGCAAGACTTATCTGCTTCCCCAGGACTCTAACGTGATCATGCTGTACCTGAATACGGATATGGTCAAAGAGGCGGGCCTTGATATTGCCAACTATCCCACAAATCTAGAGGAGCTGGCGGATTGGGCGGAAAAACTTACCATCCGGGATGCAAGCGGCAGGATAACCCGGTATGGGTTTATTCCCTGGCAGGATCAGGGCAACGACGCCCCGACGCTGTGGCCCTTCATGTTCGGCGCGGAACTCTACAATCAGGAAACCAATAAGCTGGAACTTACCGATCCCCGTGTCGTGGCGTCTTTCCAGTGGATGCGCGAATGGGCGCAAAAATACGACCCCGTGGCGATCAGGGGCTTTACCCAGTCCGCCGGCGGCTTCTTCTCCCCGGACCATCCCTTCTTCCAGAATAAGCTGGCCATGACGGTAACGGGTAACTGGGTTACCAACGCCCTGCGCATCTACGCGCCTGACGTCAATTACACCGTGGTTCCGATTCCCGTTCCTCCGGGAGGCCGCGAACGCTCGACGCCCCTGGGATCAAACGTATTTGCCATCCCCAAAGGCGCCAAGCGGCCTGAGCTTGCTGCGCTTTTCTTCCAGTTCACCCAGCGGACTGAAATTAACGCCGACAACTTTGATAACTGGCGTTCGATTCCCTGCGTGGACAAACTTTTCGAGGATGTATCATGGACGAAAAAGAACGATCCTATTTACAAGCTTGAACGGGAAATCGCCAATTCGCCCAAGTCAGGACATCCCGCGCTCTGTCCGGTTTCCGCCGAGTTGAACCAGCAGCTCATCGCTCTCCGGGACGATGTTATTTACAACAACGCCGATCCGGAGGCGCTCTTGCGGCAGCTTCAGGACCGGTTACAGCCGGAATTGGACAAACTTACCGTAAAGAAGTAGCCGGATGCGGAGTCAGGCAACCGGTATCACCTTACGCGGCATACCGCTTGCCGGGCTTCCCGTCCACATCAGAATCGTCGAGGAAGGTCCTATGTAAGGAGGGTCCTATGAAAAGCGCCGTCGTAACCAGAGAAAACAAGCGTAAAATACTCCTTAATAAAATAGGCTTTGCCGCTCTGTTTGCGTCCCTTTCCGTGTTGGCTTTTCTTTTTGTTGTGCCGCTTTTCTGGCTGCTGACCTGTTCTTTCAAACAGCCGTCGGAACTTTTTGCCGTGCCGGTCCAGTGGCTGCCTAAAACCTTTGATTTTAGAAACTACAGCCGGATGTTTAACTACTTTCCGTTTATGCGGTATCTGAAAAATACCCTGATAATCGTGTTTTTCAACATTGTGGGATCAACGGCGTCAAGCGCGGTCGTGGCCTACGGGTTCTCGCGCCTGCGGTGGAAGGGCCGGGACCAGGTGTTCGTCCTGGTGCTGGTCTCAATGATCCTGCCTTTTCAGGTAGTAATGGTGCCGCTCTTTCTGATGTTTCAAAAAATAGGCTGGATAGGAACCTTCCTGCCCCTTACGCTTACCTGTTTTTTCGGCAATCCCTTTTATATTTTTCTGATGCGGCAGTTCTTTTTGTCCCTGCCGGAAGAATTGAACGAGGCGGCACGCATCGACGGTTCAGGAGAGTTCCGCACCTTCTTTCAAATCGCCATGCCCCTTTCCCTGCCGGTACTGGCGACGGTGGCAATATTTTCCTTCCTGCGTTCATGGAACGATTTTATCGGGCCTTTGATTTTTTTGGCCAACGATAAACTCTATACCCTTGCCATCGGCGCCCAGCTTATACGGTCCCGCTTGCAACCAAACTGGGAAATCCTCATGCCCCTGGGGGTAGTGATGGTGCTGCCGGTGTTAATCATTTTCTTTTTGATGCAGAAGTACTTTATCCAGGGCATTGCCATGTCGGGTATCAAAGGATAGGAGCAGCTATGATCGCAGGATCTCCGTTTTCGCCAAACAAATCAGAACGCCGTGAATTTTGGATCGCCATGGTGTTTATCGCTCCCTGGGCTTTCGGCCTGATTGCCTTTACCCTCTATCCTATAGGAATGTCATTTTACTACTCCCTTACGGAGTACAAAGTAATCTCCGATCCTGAATTTATCGCCCTGGGGAATTACACGAATCTTTTTACAAATAAGGTGTTTCTCAAATCCCTATCGAATACGATCTACATCATCTGCTTGGGCGTTCCCGTTACCCTTTTTTCGGCGTTTACCGTGTCGGTACTGCTTAACTCAAAAGAGCTTCGCCGGTTCGGGTTTTTCCGCATCGTCTTTTTTCTGCCGACCCTAGTCCCCCTTATCATCAACTGTCTGCTGTGGATATGGCTTTTGAATTCCGAAAACGGCCTTATCAACGCCCTGCTGGGGCTCTTCGGTATCCGGGGACCTTCCTGGCTCGGCTCCCCCGCGTGGGCCAAACCCGCCCTTATCCTGATGATGGTGTGGGGCTGCGGGGGAACGATCATCATCTTCCTTGCGGGCCTACAGGATATACCCGAATCCCTGTACGAATCCGCGTCCCTGGAAGGGGCGAATTTCTTGCGAAAAACCGTACATATCACTATCCCTATGCTTGCGCCGGTTATCCTTTACAACGCGGTAACCCTGGTGATAGCGGCCCTTCAGTGGTTTGCCGAACCCTTCGTGATGACCGAAGGCGGCCCGGATAACGCGACGATGTTTTTCGCGTTGTACCTGTATCAAAATGCCTTTCAGTTTTTTAAGATGGGCTACGCCTCCGCCATGGCCTGGGTCATGCTCCTCATCGCCCTGGGGATCATCTTTCTGCTGTTCAAAGGCATGAAACGTTTTTCCCAGGAGTAAGCTTGTTCCAAACCTCCGGGGGCCTAGGGCATCCCATGCAGCAGACTCTTAAACTTTTTTTCCTAATTTTTTTATTGAGGAGTAATTTATGAGCAACCCTATTTTGGGGACAAACCTGCTCTGTCAGGTTGGCATATTGGTCAACGACATTGAAAAGACGAGTAAGGATTGGGCGGAATTTTTAGGTGTCGAACCGCCTGAAATCCAACTTACCGCGGAAGAAAAGGAGGCGCAGACAAAATATCTGGGTGCCCCTTCCACGGCCCGGGCAAAACTGGCGTTTTTTCACGTGGGACCCCAGGTGGACATTGAGCTTATCGAGCCTGATAAGGATCCCGCTTCCACCTGGCGCCATGACCTTGACGCAAACGGAGAGGGGTTTCATCACATCGCCTTTGTGGTACAGGGCATGAAGGAAAAGATAGCCGCCTGCGAAAGGACCGGTTACACGCTACTGCAAACCGGCGAATATACAGGCGGCAGGTATGCGTATATCAACGCAAACGAAACGTTAAAACTTGTACTGGAATTACTGGAGAATGACGGGCCCGCTGAAACGGCGGGCGCAGTATAAACGGAGAAAACATATAATTGAGAAAGGAGTAATTGTATGGGAAGGATTACAGGCATCGCGCATATCGCGATAACGGTACAGGATATGGAAAAGTCGCTGGATTTTTATACCCGGGCGCTGGGGTTTACCTCGGCCTTTGAAATTCCCGAACCGGAAACCGGCAAGCCCTGGATAAAGTATCTTTACATAGGCGGCGGTCAGTTTATCGAGCTTTTCTATGGCGGGATCAGGGATAACCCCTGGTCGGAAGACCTGCGGGGGGTTAACCACCTCTGTTTACAGGTTGACGACATCCATGCGGTCGTCGAGGCGCTTAAAAAGGCGGGAGTTGAAATTACCGACGGCCCCAAACAGGGCTGTGATTACAACTGGCAGGCGTGGATTATGGATCCCGACGGCGTCCGCATAGAGCTTATGCAGATCGATCCAAAATCGCCGCATCACAAAGCCATTAAGGAACTGCGGTAATGTCCATAGGAACAACAAAACTGTGCCACATCGCGATCCTTGTCAGGGACCTTGACAAGGCGCTGAGAAATTGGGAGCAGCTTCTGGGCCGTAAAGCCGGGGAACCGTTCAACCTGCCTCCGGCTTCCGAGGTGCCGAGCTTTACCAACGGTGAATTGGGAGACTACGCCGACTGCCGGCTTGCGACGATCCAACTGGAAAACTGTCTGCTTGAATTCGTACAGCCGGGAACGAACCCCGGTCCGTGGAAAGACAAACTCGACAGGGACGGGGAAGGCGTTCAACATATCAGTTTTATTGTGCCTGACCGAAAGAAGGCGCAGGACGAACTGCGGTCTGTGGGCGCTCCCGCGCCCTATCACATTGGCTACTGGCCCGGCGGCACCTACTCATTTACCGACAGCACCGCTCAGTTGGGCGTTGAAATCAACATCAAAACCAACGACGACAACACGGCGAAGAAAGCGCTGCTGTTACGCGATCCGGACATGCACAAACAGGATTTGCTATGAGGCTTGGCGCGCCGGTTTTTATCGAAACCCATGACCCGGAAGTTTTTGTGGCGGAGCATGTACGCAAAGGCTACCGGGCGGCCTACTGTCCCGACTGGATTAACGCGGACACGGACCCTGAGTTATGCACGGCCTTCAAAGCGTCTCTGGCAAAACACGACATCCTGCTTGCCGAAACGGGTATTTGGCGGAACGTACTCTCCAAAAATCCTGAAGATGCAAAAGCGGCGTTTGAACATTCGGTGCGCCGCCTTCAGACCGCCGAGGAACTGGAGGCCCGTTGCGCGGTGAACATCGTGGGTTCCTGGAACGAGGAATACTGGGACGGCCCGCATGAAAAGCACTATACGCAGGATTTCTTTGACGCCGCGGTGGAAGCGGCCCGTACGGTGATTGACGCGGTTAAGCCCAGGCACACCAAAATGACTTTTGAGATTATGCCCTGTCAGTTTATTGACTGTGCGGCGGAGTATATACGGTTTATCCGCGCCGTGGACCGGAGCGCGGCGGGGGTTCATCTTGACCCGGCGAACAGTATTTCTAATCCCCGGCTTCTTTACAACAACGCGGCGTTTTTTCAAAATGAATTTTCCCTTTTGGGCGACGCGGTGCTGTCGATACACCTGAAGGATCTGCGGTTAAAGCCGGAGGAATTCACCGTACAGCTTGAGGAGGTTCCTATCGGCAGGGGAAACATCGACTACGGCAACCTGCTGCGCCTTATCGACAAGCTGCCGCCTGATACGCCGGCTATGCTGGAGCATCTTGCAAGCGAGGCGCTCTACGACGAGGCGGCGGCTTCGCTTCGCGGCTTTGCGGGCTGCCCCGTTCCGGGGGCCCCCGGACCCGCCATACACCAGGACTGCCGCCCGGTTACCGTTCCCTGTCCCCTGCACATCGCGGACCTCCCTCCGCGCGCCGCAGGGGAGGAACGGATGGTTCAGAGAAAAAATACGCCGGCTGTTTTATGGAAGTATGTATGATTTTAATGCGCCGCCCGGATGGAAGTACGATTTTACCGCACCCCCGCACCCGCACCCCCGCACCCCCGCGGAAGGAACGTTTGGGCGCGCAGGGATTCGAACCCCGGACATCCACGGTGTAAACGTGGCGCTCTAACCAGCTGAGCTACGCACCCTAGCGGAACCGTATATACCCTAGCATGAAAAACATGCCCGGTCAAGGAATATTCCCCAGGACAGCGGCGCAATACCTCCTTCACCGCTGCCCTCAGTAACAACCCCCGTTCAGTCCCTTACGGCATCACCCCTTCGCTGCCTCATCACAGGCTCCCAGACGGTAAATCGCTTCCACATCCTGAGCCTCAAGTTTCCGGTAATTGCCCAAAGGCCCAAACCGCACGGCCTTCCGCGCCATCTCAGGAATACGGTCCACCGGAAGCCGCGCGTCCTTAAAGGAAACCGGCAGGCCAATGGACCGGAAGAAGTTCTTCATCCTAAAGACCCCCTCCAATGCGGCCTGCTCGCAATCGTAGAAAGCACCGTCCACGCCCCATACTTTGGCGGCAAACCGCGCAAGCCGGGGGGTATCCTCCTTTATGTTATACTGAATCCACGCGGGAAAGATGATGGCCAATCCCGCGCCGTGGGCCAGGTCATACAGGGCGGAAAGCTCATGCTCTATGCCATGACTGGCCCAGTCCCCTACCCTGCCGGTGTCAAGAAGGTTGTTGTGCGCCAGGCTTCCGGCCCACATGATCTCCCCACGGGCATCGTAGTCGGACGTGCCGCCGGAGAATATCTTTCGGGTGTTTCTGATGATGGCCCGCATGGTCCCTTCGCAAAGCTCATCCGTCAGCTCTACATGGCGCTCGCGGGTAAAGTACCGCTCCATGATGTGGGCCAGCATGTCCGCCACGCCGCAGGCGGTCTGGTAAGGCGGCAAGGAATAGGTCAATTCGGGGTTCAGGATAGAGAAAACCGGGCGTATGCATTCGGCGTTGACCCCCTGCTTCAACAGCCCCTCTTCACGGGTGATCACCGAACTGATGCTGGACTCGCTGCCCGCCGCGGGTATGGTCAGTACGGCGGCTACCGGCAGGGCATCGGCGGGTTTTTGCCGGCGATCATAGAAATCCCAGACATCCCCGTCATACCGGGCGCCTAAGGCAATGGCTTTCGCGGAATCAATTACCGACCCTCCCCCGACTGCCAGAATAAAGCCGAGTTCTTCTTTTTTGCAAAGCTCAACCCCTTCGTATACCTTGGAAAGCCGGGGATTCGGCTTTACCCCCGATAATTCCACCCATTCAACCTGAGCCGCCTTCAGGCTGTTCTTTATGGCGGCGAGGAGACCGGAAGAAACCGCGTGTCCCCCGGAGTGGTGCAGGAGCACACGCCGGGAGTGTTTTGCCGTTTCCTCCCCCGCGCGGGTTTCGGTTCCCTTACCAAAGATGATTTTTGTCCGATTGTAATACTGAAAATTTTGCATTATGTACCTCTTTAATGGTTATGACCGCTCTACCGAACGCGTCAAAGCTGGGTAAGCATAGCATAGTCGTTTACGCGTAAACAGACCGCAAACCACACCGGGTTTTCCGGGCGCCTTTGCGATCGAACAATGAGCCTTTTCTGATCGAACAATGAGCCTTTCCGATCGAACAATGAGTATTCCTGATCAGAAATGGAGCATTCCTGATCAAGAATGGAGCGCTCCTGATCAAGAATGGAGCGCTCCTGATCAAGAATGGAGCATTCTTGATCAAGAATGGAGCATTTTTGATCAGGAATGGAGCATTCTTGATCAGGAATGGAGCATTCTTGATCAGGAATGGAGCGTTCTTGATCAGCAATGGAGCGTTCTTGATCAGCAATGGAGCGTTCTTGACCAGGAATGGAGCCTTTCTGATCGAACAATGAGCCTTTCTGATCGAACAATGAGCCTTTCTGATCGAACAATGAGCCTTTATTGGCTATACGGGAGCCTGGAACGCGGGGTAAACTGATTCGTCCCGGCG
>JAITLF010000187.1 GCA_031278025.1 Treponema sp. | reverse complement strand
CGGCGGGTGACAAGCTCGCCACCAGGACGGCCGGGAACAAGGCGCTCCAGGCCCTGGCCGCGGTAAACCTGAACCTTGTGGGAGGCGCGGCGGACCTTAAAGGCCCCAACGCGGTAGGGTTGCCGGCGGAAGCCGGGACCTATACCCCGGCCAGCCGGACCGGGCGTTATATCCACTACGGAATCCGCGAATTTGCCATGGCCGCCATTTCCAACGGCATCCAGCTTCACGGCGGGCTGCGGGCGTTCTGCGCCACTTTCATGGTCTTTGCCGATTATCTGCGCCCGGCCCTGCGCCTTTCCGCGCTGATGAAACAGCCGGTGATCTACGTGTTCACCCACGATTCGATCTTTGTGGGAGAGGACGGGCCCACCCATCAGCCGGTTGAGCATCTGGCAAGCCTGCGGGCGATCCCCAATGTGCGGGTGCTGCGCCCCGGCGATCCCGAGGAAACCGCCGAAGCCTGGGCCTTTGCCCTGGAACGGCAGGACGGTCCCACGGCGCTTGCCCTGTCCCGGCAGAACCTTGCCGTATACCCCAAGGACGACCCGGACTGGAAACGCACGTTCAGGACCGGCGCGTATATCGTGAAAAAGGCCGAGAAGCCCGACGTGGTGGTTTTGGCCACCGGTTCCGAGGTTGGCCTGGCGCTCGAGGCGGCGGCCCAAAGCGGCAAAAAAGTGCAGGTAGTTTCCGTGGTAAGCCGCGAACTGTTTGAAAGCCAGGACAGGGCGGCGCGGGAAGCGGTTGTGCCTCCGGGCGTCCGGGTGGTAGCCGCCGAGGCCGGCGTCCGTCAGGGCTGGGAATACTGGGCCAAACCGGAAGACATACTCTCGGTGGAGCGCTTCGGCGAGTCCGGCCCGGCGGCAAAAGTCGCCGAAGAACTGGGCCTTACCGCCGCGGCCCTGGCTGCCATCATCGGACGGTAATGCGCTTTAATTTTGGGGGGTAGCGGAGAAGCGTTTTTGCCGTAAGCAGTATGGGGGCAAAAACCTTCGGAGCGCAGGGGGGCCGGACAGAGCTTGCGGCTATCTGCCGCCGCCCGTTTGGTAACAGGCCCCCCTTCATATAGTTGTAATTCATTTAAGGAGGGTTTCCATGAACAAAACTCCGGCGCTTGTCCTGTTGGGTTTGATGACGGTCAATGCCTTTGGGGCGGATAGCAACATATTCAGCTACCGCCTGGGGCGTTTCGATGTGTATACGCTCGTGGAAAACCGGGGGCCCGGGCGGGATTCGATCCTGATCGGCGCCAGTGCGGATGCCGTTAAGCGGTATCTGGGCGCCTCCTTCCAGTCCGAGACAAACACCTTTCTGATTCGTACCCCGGACCGGAATATCCTCGTGGATACCGGCTTTGGGACTACTCTCTTTGAAAGCATGAAAACCCTGGGGATAAGCCCCGGCGAAATTGACGCGGTACTGCTTACCCATTTGCACGGGGATCATATCGGCGGGCTTCAGCGGGACGGGAAACCCCTGTTCCCGAACGCGAAGGTGTACCTTGCCCGGCAGGAGCGGGAGTTCTGGACCAGGACCAGCGTGAACCGGAACGCGGTAAATGCCCTGGCCGCTTACGGCGACAAGGTGGAAACTTTTCTTCCCGGCGAATTGGGTTCGGTGATACAGGAACTGCTGCCGGGGATCACGGCAATCGCGGCGTTTGGGCATACTCCGGGGCATACCGTTTTTCAGGTTGAGTCCGACGGCAAACGCCTGCTCATCTGGGGCGATCTGATGCACGCCGAGGGAATACAGTTTCCCCTGCCGGACGTATCGGTCACTTATGACACGGACCCCGCAGCCGCCGCGGCGATACGGAAAAAGATACTGGCCTACGCCGCTTCGAACAACATTCCCATCGCGGGGATGCACCTCCTCTACCCGGCCATAGGCGACGTCCGCGCCCAGGACGGCGCTTACCGGCTTATTCCGGCGGGCCAAAACTGAGCGTCCTTAAACGCCCGTCACAGGATGTTCGCAGGTATTTTACTGTGCATATAGAGTTAGTTATGCGAAATGCCCTGAATGTTTTCTGAAAATTATTGTAAAAACTTATTGACAGAAAATAGGAAGGCATGATACTCTGGGAACAGGAGGCCGAAATGAAAGGTTTATTGACTGGTATTGTTGGTTTATTTTTTCTTGGTTGTGTAACTACTGGTAACGTTGTAATTTACAAAGCGCTTGATTTGGCTATTAATCAGGCATGCCAAAATATTCAAAATGATTTTGATGAGAGGGCAAATATTGCCGTTTTAAATATTGATTCTTCATCTAACCAACTTTCGGCATATATTATTGAAGAAACCATTAATAATTTTATCAATATGCATATGTACAAAGTGGTGGAACGAAGTAAAATATCCGCTATTCTTAGCGAACGAGATTTTCAACTCTCAGGAGAAGTGAGTGATGATGAAATTCAAAGCATTGGAAATATGCTGGGAGCACAATTTGTAGTATCAGGCTCTGTGGATGATGTTGGAGATTATTATCGTTTGCGGCTATTTGTGATTGCAGTTGAGAGCGGTGAAAGGAAATCGTCAACCGCAGTAAATATTAAGAAACCTAATACCCAAGTTGATCATCTTATGCGTGATGCAAGATTGGTTAAAGGATATTCAGATATTTTTTCAGAATTAGATAAAATACTCAATTCTAATAACAGCCCTGATATTTATATTTACTCTCCTGATATGTCTGGTGAAATTTCCAGTGAGGAAACTGGTGTCATTTTTGCAACACGTGAAGGACTGAAAGGAGATGCGCTTTGGATGGCGGAAAATAGGAGTGATGAAGGCTATGAATTAAGAAAAATATCCGGAGAATGGGAATTAGTTAACTCCCTTAATTATTATGATGTTTATGGCGTTGATAGATCAAAGCTTTATTATTATGATGATAAAACATACAAGGAATTAATCGAAGATGTTATATATGGCTATTCTGCGATAATGATTTATGTGCATAGTAGAACACAAGGAATATCTGTATGGAAATAAAGATACACATGAATTGTTAATGTTGAAAAACGGGGCACTTCGCATAACGAGGCTGTCGAATAAGTCGGTTTCAGGCGGAAAATGTCCCCGCCAAAGGCCGGGGCATATATCCCGATCCCCTGTCGCCAGGCGGCCCCCTTTACGGGAAAGAATCCCGCGGGAACCGGCCCCTCATTATCCGCTCTCCGCCAGTATCCCCGGTATACACTTCCCTATGTTATGCACCATGCAATACAGTAACCATTGAATGT
>JAITLF010000109.1 GCA_031278025.1 Treponema sp. | reverse complement strand
ACAGCAGGTTCATAGGGAAGGCGAGGGAGTATGAGCGGGGGCTGGGGAGTCGGGAAGAAGGGGTAAAGGCGGCGGTGAAATACCGCATAAGCCGGGGGATATTAAAGGAATTTCTGGAGTTGCATAGTTCGGAGGTAGTAAATATGATATTTACGGAATGGAACTGGGACGATGCGTTGGCGGTTCGTTTTGAGGAAGGCCGGGAGGAAATCGCACGGAATGCCCTGGCCAGGGGGCTGTCTCCTGATATAATCAGGGAAATCACCAGCCTTGATATTGCGACTACCAGGAACATCACCCCGTGAGGCTTCCCCCTCAAGGTATCGTCAAACTCACGTTAAACTGAAAATCGCGGTCTTTTGGCGCCGGTCGCTTTTTTCCCTGCCGTGAAAGCGCCGGGTAGGCGGTGATAATCCTCACAGGCGCCACTTGAGAAAAAAACGGAATTGGTCTATACTGGTTGTAATTATTCAGTGTAACTATTCAGTCGCCTGCGGGACACACGAGGTTGTGTGCGAACTGGTGGGCGCGTTTCCGGACCGAAAGTCCGAGGCATCCGTGCCGCAGGTGAGAGGTCCGGTAAATGCCGCAATAAAGACAATGTCGGAGGGCCGATTGGGGGCGAAAGGGCCTTAATGCCGCGACCAGGCGGGAACGGCTTCCCTGTCCCCTTTGTTAAAGCATTGGCGAACAAGAAAAGTTCTGAAATTGCGCTACGACTGAATAGTTGCTGATTGTTATAGAAAGAAAGCTATTATGACTCTTTCCAACCGCAACACGGTTTTTAAAGCCGGGATTGTCTTTTCACTGGCAATTCTGGTGTTTCTTCTAATCGCCTCGTATACTGCGTTGCCCTTTTACCCGGAATTGTTGCGGACGGCAGCCGGCCGGTCTTCGGATTTTTTGGCCGCGGCCAATATCCGCTTTCTGGCCCCTGTTCCTCTGGTCCCCTATATTACGATGATCACCGCGGTCTTCTACTCGCTTATTACGATGGTCTTTATCTTTTACTACTTTGAAAAGACCCAATCGCCGGAGATCCTCTTTGTCGCCTTTTTTGCCCTTTCTTTTTCCTTTGAGGCCGCCCGAATCATGCCGCCCCTGCGTATAGCCCTGGAACTCCCCGGGGTTTCCCTCAGTTTGGCCCAGCGTTTCCTGCTATTCGGCCGTTATTTCGGTATTTTTTCCATTTTTACCGCCAGCGTCTGCGCCGCGGGCCTGGAACTGCAGAGTCAGCGTTCCGCCATCCTCATCATCACCCTGTCCGCCCTGGTAATTGCCGTGGGAATACCGGTCGACGGTTTTTCCTGGGATTCAAGCTTCAGCATGATCTCGGGCTACAGTACCATGTTCGCGCTGGTAGAAGTCGCCCTTACCCTGATAACCGCGATCAGTTTTGTGGTATCCGCCCAAACCCGCAGTTCCCGGGAATATCTTTTTATCGGCGGGGGCACTTTTCTCGCGCTTCTGGGTCGCGGCCTGTTCCTCCGCGCGGACACCTGGCTTACCCCGCTTCCCGGCCTTGTCTGCCTGGTTCTGGGCACCCTGTTTATCTGCGGCAAACTCCGCCAGGTGTATCTGTGGTTATAAGCCGCCGCCAACGAACCTCTGGTTCGACGGAGTTTGCAGGGGAAAAATCACCTTGCGGGCGATTTTTGGGGATTTTATGCGCGAAGCGCAACAGGCTGCCAGGGTAACGAATAGGCGGGAATGCTTCGTGAGCCTAATGTATAATTACGCATAAAATTGCTTGTTAATTTGCCAGTTTCAATATAAAATAAAAAATAATGGTAAAACCAAAGATTGCCGCGGCTCCTTCCATACGGCGGCTGCCTTCTTATCTGTATGCCGTAAAACGGCTGCAACAGGAAGGGGATGAGTACATATCGGGGACCGTTATCGCCCAGGAACTCAATTTGGAGCCTATTCAGGTGCGCAAGGATATGGCCCTTACCGGTATTATCGGTAAACCCAAGAAGGGGTACCCCATTACCGCTCTAATCGCCGCAATTGAACGATTCCTCCGCTGGGATTCGATTCAGGACGCGGTTCTGGTGGGCGCCGGCAGTCTGGGAACCGCCCTTATGGGGCACAAAGAATTCCAAATTCACGGCCTTAACATCGTGGCCGCCTTTGACAGAAACCCCCAGAAATACGGGACCGTGATCCACGGGGTAACGGTGCTGCCGGCGGATACCATGGAGATTCAAATACGCAGTTTCGGCGTGAAAATCGCCATACTCACGGTTCCTTCTTCCGCCGCCCAGGAAACTACAGACGTCTTGATTCGGGCCGGTATTGGGGGGATATGGAACTTTACCAATATCAAATTAAGAGTTCCGGACAATGTGGTGGTCCAAAAAGAGGATCTCTCATCGGGCTACGCGATGCTCTGCGTGGCCATGAACATGACCCGGGGAAAACAGTAACTTCTCCAAACAAACGGTCAAGTTTTTCCTCTAAAAGATCTAGCTGTGCCAGGCACCTTAGTTTGTGCGGTATCATGATTGACGCAACGCCCCTGGGCCTGGCGACGCAACACCCCCTACGGGCCCCGGAGGGGGCGCGCATGAAATGCGCGCGCGCAAGGGATAGGAGGGGGGCCGCAAGGCCGCCACGCCGCAGGCGGGGCCGGAGCGCGGAAGCGCGTAGCCCCGGATAGCCCGACCCCGCCGCAGGCGGGGATGCGCCCAAAAACCGAATCAAAGCTACGAAACCCGCCCATAACATAACAAAATAAAACGTTTTACCCCAAGCACGACACCGCTACCTGCTACCTGCTACCTCCTACCTCCTACCTGTTATCTGTTATCTGTTATCTGCTAACTGTTACCTCCCAACTAACTCACACTCTCTCCGCTATGTCTTCCCGCAGGCGGATGTCGTAGAGCTTGCGATCCAGTTCCCGCAATTTCATTTCCTGGAGGGCCTTCTTGTACTCGACCGGCAGTACCTTGACGAATTTGGTCCTGTAGTCTTCCCAGCCGTAGAGTATACCCCGCGCGTAGGCGGAACCGGTCCAGTAAATGTGCTGGCCTATTTCTTCCCTGACAAAAATTTCGTCTTCCTCGGTGTCAAGGCCGGAAAGTTCTACCAGGCCGGGGTTGAGGAAGTACCCGAAATTGCCCTCCGTATCCAGCACGTAGGCTATGCCCCCGGACATGCCGGCCGCGAAGTTCCGGCCGACCCTGCCCAGGACGATTACCCGGCCGCCGGTCATGTACTCGGCGCAGTGGTCGCCGGTGCCCTCCACAACGGCTGTGGCCCCGGAATTCCTGACGCAGAAACGTTCGCCGGCGACTCCGGCGGCGTAGAGATTCCCGGAAGTGGCGCCGTAAAGTACCGTGTTCCCGATGATGATATTTTCGTAGGTTTTGAAGGTTGATCCTTCCGGGGGAGAGACGACGATGCGGCCGCCGGAAAGCCCCTTGCCCAGGTAGTCGTTGCTGTCCCCGGCAAGCCGGAAGGTGATCCCCCGGGCAAGGAAGGCGCCGAAGCTCTGCCCCGCGGAGCCGGTAAAGTCCACGGTGATAAAGTTTTCCGGCAGCCCGCGGCCGCCAAGACGCCTGCTCACCTCGTAGGAAAGCATGGTTCCCACGGCGCGGTCCGTATTCCTGACGGGGAATTCCAGGGTGGTGGGCATCTTCCGGTCCAAGGCGGCGAGGCATTTCTCGATGAGTTTCTTGTCCAGTATATCGTCGATCTTGTGGATCTGGGCCTGGGTACAGTACAGGGCGTCCCCGCCGGGAATGCCCTCCTGAAGTTCCTGCCGGGCAAGTACCCGTGAAAGGTCCACGCCGGCAACTTTCGCGGCTTTCAGTCTCCGGCCGGCGTCGTCTCCGGTTCCCGGCGCGGGGCTTGCGCCTTCCGGCTTCCGCTCCACGAGGTATTCGCCGCGGCCGACAAGTTCCTCGAATTTACGAAAGCCAAGGGAAGCCATGATCTCCCGGGTTTCTTCCGCGAGAAAACGGAAAAAGTTGACCAGGTGTCCGCTCTTTCCCTTAAAACGTTTCCGCAGTTCCGGGTCCTGGGTTGCCACGCCCATGGGGCAGGTATTTTCGTGGCATTTCCGCATCATCACGCAGCCAAGGACGATGAGGGCGGAAGTGCCGAAGCCGAATTCCTCCGCGCCGAGCATCCCGGCGATCACGATGTCCCGGCCGGTTTTGAGCTGCCCGTCGGTCATGAGGCGGACCCGGCCCCGCAGTCCGTTCCTCACCAGCACCTGGTGGGTCTCGGAAATGCCGAGTTCCCAGGGCAGGCCCGCGTGGCGTATGCTGGATTGGGGGCTTGCCCCGGTCCCGCCGTCATAGCCCGAAATCAGGATATTGTCCGCGTGGGCCTTGGCGACTCCCGCGGCGATGGTGCCCACCCCGTCTTCCGATACCAGCTTGACGCTGATCCTGGCCTGGGGGTTGGCGTTTTTCAGGTCGAAGATAAGTTCCGCCAGGTCCTCAATTGAGTATATGTCGTGATGGGGCGGCGGGCTTATCAGGGTAACGCCCGGCGTTGAGTGCCGGGTCCGGGCAATGGCTACGTCCACCTTGTGTCCGGGCAATTGGCCGCCCTCGCCGGGCTTGGCGCCCTGGGCTATCTTGATCTGGAGTTCCGCCGCGTTTGCCAGGTATTCGCTGGTAACGCCGAAGCGCGCCGAGGCCACCTGTTTGATGGCGCTCCTCAGCCAGGACCCGTCCGCCCGTTTTTCAAAGCGCTCGGAGGGTTCCCCGCCCTCGCCGGAATTGGAACGGCTCCCAATGGCGTTCATGGTTTGGGCTATGGCTTCGTGGGCCTCTTTGGAAAGGGAACCCAGGGACATGGCACCGGTGGTAAAGCGCCGCATAAGGGACTCGGCCGGCTCGACTTCTTCGATGGGGACAGACCCCGGCGGCCCTCCTTCGACAGAACCGGGGGGGGCAAAATCCAAAAGGCCCCGGATTACGTGGGGGCTCCGGTTGAGTTCGTCCGCCAGGGCGGTAAACTGTTTGAATTTTCCGTAATCGCCGGTGCGGGCGGCCCACTGGAGCAGGTAGATGGTTTCCGGGTTCCAGGCGTGTTTTTCGCCGTACTTGCGCCACCGGTACTGGCCGCCGTCTTCCAGCAGAAAATCCGCCGGGACCGGCTCATCGGCGGCCGGTTTACCGGCGGAATTTTCCCAGACGGCAAGCGCCTCCCGGTAACGCGACACCGCTTCCGCCTCCAGTTCCGTGAAGCCCGCCCCGCCGATTCGGCTTACGGTTCCCCGGAAACACTTTTCGATCACTTCTTCCCCAAGGCCGATTGCCTCGAATATCTGCGCCCCCCGGTAGGAACGCAGGGTACTGGTCCCCATTTTGGAGATTACCTTGAGCATGGCCTTCTGGAGTCCCTTGATGTACTGAATTTCCGCCTCCGCGTAGGATTTAAGCCGCTTTCCGTCGTAACAGCGGCAGATCAGGGCGATGGAGTAAAACGCGCCGTAGGGCGCGACAAGGTCGGCCCCGTACCCAAAGAGCAGGGCGTAGTGCATGATCTCGCGGGGTTCCGCTGTTTCAACAATAATGGAAGCCTTCATCCGCAGGCCCGCTTTTATAAGCCCGTGGTGTACCGCGCC
>JAITLF010000021.1 GCA_031278025.1 Treponema sp. | reverse complement strand
TTCTTCACCCTGATTTCTGTATTTCTTTATGTTATATAGACTTACAGTCAATGTCCCCACTTTTTTGGGTTTGAAATTTTTTGTCCCCACTTTCGGAGGTATCTTGCCGGTTTTCTCTCTCATGATTTCCCGCCCTTTGCCCGGAATTTCCCGGTTTTCAGGCGGTTTTTGCCCATAAATCAGGCTTTTATAGGGTTTTGAAGCCATTTGAAGGGGTTTTAACGCCAGTACCGGGACTCGCAGTTTCTCTCGATTTTCTCGCAATTTTTCGCATTTTTGTGCATTCTATTTTTGGAATTTTTGGCGCCCTTTTTTCGCTAATTCTTTACAGTATATAGACTTACGGCATCGCGGGGGCTCCCCGTGAAATTCCAATTTTCCATGCCCCCCCAACCGCCTTGCTGCGGACTGCCGCTCCCTGGTCCCCCCTCCTTGATTCCTTCATGCCCACCATGCTAACAAGGCCGTCCTCGCGTTACGGGAACCGGCGGCCCACAGAATTTATTCACCTAAATCACTATACATTGAGGCTTTGGAACAGCCTCAGGGGTCAAGGCCAAATGAGTTCCGAAGCAAACAAAAGAAGCTGTTCAAAATACTGACCAGCACTTTTTTATCGCGATAACCTCTCGCTCTATATCTATCTTCAGATCATGCACCCAGGCCATAAACCCGGATTTAATGAGTTGATTTTTTCCAAAATTCGTAATAAGGTACCAGTATTCTTGGAATAACCAAGTATATGTCTGTTATTTAGAGGAGAAATTTATGAAGAAAGTATTAGGTATCGGCCTCGTTCTGATCCTGTGCGGGGGAATGGTTTTCGCGGCGGGCGGCGGTCAGCAGGGGGGGAAGAAGCAGTATGTCTTTGGGTATACCTGTATGCAGTTGAGCAACCCCTTCTTCACTTACATCGAACAGGCCATGCGGGCGGAAATTGAAAAGAATGGCGACCGGCTTATCACCGTCGATCCCGCCATGGATGTCGCCAAACAGATCAACCAGATTGAAGACCTGATCTCCCAAAAGATCGATGTCCTCTTCTTGAACCCGGTAGACTGGGAAGGCATACGCCCGGCGCTCCTTGCACTGCAACGGGCCAATATTCCGGTAGTCAACTTTGATGCCGAGGTGAAGGACATGGACCTGGTAACCGCCTACGCGGGTTCCGATAACTTCAATGCCGGTAAGGTCTGCGGCGAAGACCTGGTAAAGCGCTTCCCTGACGGAGGTCCCATTGCTGTGCTTGATTCCCCCACCATGAACTCGGTGCGGGACCGGATTGACGGCTTTATGGAAGCCATTCAGGGACATAATTTTACCGTCGTGTTTCAGAGGGATGCTCTGGGGGATCTTCCCACAGCCCTCCGGCATACCGAAGACCTTTTGCAGAGCCACCCGGAAGTCATCGCCATCATGGGCGGTAATGACCCGACCGCCCTGGGCGCTCTCGCGGCCTGCAAGACCGCCAACCGGACCAATATCGCCATTTACGGCGTTGACGGTTCCCCGGAAGCCAAAGCTGCCATAGCCGAAGGTGGTCAGTTCTATGGATCCGGCGCTCAGAGTCCCAAAGCCATAGGGCTTGAATCACTCAAGCTGGGATACCAGATCCTGCGGGGCGAGTCCTATCAGAAACGGGTACCGGTTCCGACTTTTATGATCAATAAGGACAACGTTGCCCAATACGGAACCAGCGGCTGGCAGTAAAAAACTCTGGAGGAAGGGGAGGAATTTGAAGGTTCCTTCCGCTTCTTCTCTCTTTCAGTTTCCGGCCATATAAGGAGATTTTGTGTGAGCGGAACGGTTCTGCTGGAGATGAATCATGTACGGAAGGAATTCCCGGGGGTTGTCGCCCTTAAGGATGTGTCGCTGGAGCTTTACGCCGGAGAGGTTCACGCCCTTTTGGGGGAAAACGGCGCGGGGAAATCGACGCTTATCAAAATATTGGGCGGTATCTATACCGCCAACGCGGGAAACATCCGTATCAATGGGAAGCTGGTAAGCATCCATTCGGTTCAGGATGCCCACCACAACGGCATCAGCGTCATTCATCAGGAACTGGTCCTGGTCCCTCACATGACCGTGGCGGAAAATATTTACCTTGGCCGGGAACCCGCGAAAGGGAACCGCACGGTGGATTTCAACAGGATGAACGCCGAGGTAAAAAACATCCTTGAGTCCTTTGAGCTTGACATCCGGCCCGATGAGGAAGTAAGCAGTCTGACGATAGCCCAGCAGCAGATGGTCGAAATAATCAAAGCTCTCTCGTTTAACGCGAAAATATTGGTCATGGACGAGCCTACTTCCTCCCTCTCGGAAAAAGACGTAGGGTTCCTCTTTGACACCATCAGGAAGCTCAAAGCCCAGGGCGTTGGGATCATCTATATTTCCCATCGCATGAGCGAATTGAAGCAAATAACCGACCGGATCACGGTGATCCGGGACGGGGAGTATATAGGGACCAGGCACACCGCCGAGGTTTCCAACGACGAACTTATCGCCATGATGGTGGGGCGGCAACTTACCAACTACTACACCAGGGACTTTGGAACGCCCGGCGAACCGGTTCTTGAGGTCCGAAATTTAAGCGATGGGAAAGTCCTTAAGGACATCTCCTTTACCCTGCGGCAGGGGGAAATCCTCGGGTTTGCCGGGCTGGTTGGGGCGGGCCGTAGCGAGTTAATGAAAGTCTTGTTCGGACTGTGGCCCTTCAGCCAGGGGGAAATTCTGGTGAACGGCAAAAAGGCGCTTATCCGCGATCCCGAAGATGCTATGCGCCTGGGGCTTGCCCTGGTCCCGGAAAGCCGAAAGCTGGAGGCGATTTATCCGGAAATGAGCGTGATGTTCAACATTACCCTCAAGACCCTTAAAGAATTTATCAAGGGCCTTTTCGTGGATTACGAGAAGGAAAAGGCCATAGCCCGGGAACAGGTAGAAAACATGGCGATTAAAACCCCCTCCTATTCCCAGATTATCGGGAACCTTTCCGGAGGCAATCAGCAAAAGGTGGTCATTGGGCGGTGGCTTGCTACGAAACCCAGTATCCTTATCCTGGACGAACCGACCAAGGGCGTGGACGTAGGGGCCAAGGCGGAAATCTACGCCATCATGAACGGCTTAGCCGCACAGGGAGTTTCCATAATCATGATATCATCAGAATTGCCCGAGGTTATCAACATGGCCGACCGGGTCATGGTGATGAGCGTCGGCAGGATAACCGCGTGTCTTCCCCGGGAAAAACTTTCCCAGGAAGCGATAATGAAACACGCAACCCAGTTTACCGTTTAAAATTTTGGAGGACAGGAGATGGGGAGTACCAACACGAAGAAGACGCTGGCGGATAACCCGCTGCTGAAACAAAACCCGGCGTTTCGGTTTGTCCGGGATAATCTTGGCATTCTGGTCGGCCTTTTGGTAATGTGCCTGATCCTGGTGATTTACGACGGTTTCAGGGGCCGTTCCGTATTTCTGACTACCAATAACATCATGAACGTTCTGCGTCAGGTGGCGACAAATCTGTATATTGCCTGCGCCATGACCATGATCATCATCCTGGGGGGCATCGACCTGTCGGTTGGGTCTATTGTCGGCCTTTCCGGCTGCGTTACCGGAGGCTTAATCGCCTTTGTCCACTGGCCAATGCCTGCGGCGGTGCTGACGGGTATCCTAGTGGGCGTGGCTTCCGGCGCGTTTAATGGCCTCTGGATTTCCAGAACCACGATACCCCCCTTTATCGTTACCCTGGCTATGATGAACATCGCCCGGGGCGCCGGGTATGTATATACCGGCGGACAGCCTATCCGCATTATGTCCGATTCTTTCAATTTTATAGGTTCAGGGTATGTCTTTGATATACTCCCAATGCCCGTCATTTACCTGGTACTTATTGTGCTCATTTCCAGTTATATCATGAACCGGACCAGGCTGGGCCGCCACATATACGCGGTGGGCGGCAATCCCATGGCGGCGCTGTTTTCGGGCATCAAGAACGGGCGCGTAAAGTTTTTCGCCTATGTTTTTTCGGGGACAATGAGCGGCATTTCCGGCGTGGTCCTGGCATCCCGTATGTTTTCCGGACAGCCGACAGCGGGGCAAAGCTTTGAAATGGATGCCATTGCCGCCGTCGTCTTGGGGGGAACCAGCATGTCCGGCGGGGTCGGCAAAATAGGCGGCACGGTTATTGGCGCCCTCATCATCGGGGTTCTGAACAACGGCCTGAATCTTCTCAATATCAACTCCTTCTGGCAGTACATTGTAAAGGGTGTGGTGATCCTCATCGCCGTGTA